>JBGUWA010000173.1:0-8018 GCA_045220635.1 Candidatus Alloenteromonas sp.
TGAGGCCCAAGGACCGTTCTCAAAACGCTGAAATCGCTGCAAAGAGCCGGTTTTTTCCATCCAGGCCTTATGAGATTCGTTGAAATAGGTGCTCACGACGCAGAAGATGACAAGAGCGACCATCGCGAGGATCATCAAGGCTCTGGTGACCAACATCATGAAGTCGGAGAAGTCCAGGAGCCAGCTTAAGGCGTTTGGCGCGGAAAACAGGATCCGGAAATATTGGCCGATGCTTTCGCCGAGGGATTCCCAGTCGAAATTGCGGAATATGATCGGATAATCCTCGATGTCGTTGATCGTCTCAAGCAGATACGGCGCTTTTTCGTCCGTCCCGCAGTAGAAGAGGAAGACGCTTCTGAACTTCATCCCGAAGACATAGCCCGAGCTGACGAGGCGATCGATCATCCACATCTGGTTGAAGGCGAGGAAAACGATAAGGCCGACGATGATCAACAAGGCAACCACATGGAAGCCGAATCTTCTGAGCTTACTCATGCTTCGGCCCTCCTATAGAGGTATGTGTTGTCGTAACTGTTGAACAGGGATCCATCGCCCAGGACGCGGATCTTGAAGTCGAAGTAGAGAGACCTACATTCGAGGACGCCTTGATTGAAGTTATAGAAGAAGTCCTCGGATGTATTCTCGCTGACCAATCGGCCGACTTCGCCGTCATAGATCATGACCTGGTGCTCGGAGGTGTTCGCGTAGCTTCCGATCAACGATTCCGGATCGACGTTTTGGCCGTTTGCCATATCTATGGCAGGTTTAGCGGCATACCATGCAAGAAGAAGCCCGAAGGCGATGCCAGCGAGCTTCAGCTTGCGATGCCTTTTAAAGACATCGAACATGGTTTATCTCCTCTTGCCCTTCTTTGCGAAGCGGACTAATCCGACGGCGATGAAGCCAGCGGCGGCGATGACGAGCAAGGCGGACAAGGCGTAGAAGACGTAACGGAGGACATCTTTTGCGGAAGGTCCGGTGTAGTCCTTGATCTCGATGACGTTGCCGCTTGTCGAGAAGACGCCGGTTAATTCGACGGCATGCATCATCGCGTTGAGCTCGACGTCGCCATCGACGGTGTTGAAGGTAAGCCTGGTGAGCCTAGGAGAGACAAGCTCATGGGCGATCGAGGTGACCTTTTTACCAGCGGAGGTGGTCCAGGTTGCCGGAACGGTTTCGACCTTTTCGCGATAACGGGTGTCCTCTTTCATCATCAAAGCGTACTTGAAGGTGCCGCTTTGGCTCTGAAAGAAATCGCGGGTGTCTTCGTCTTCGATAGCCTGGATCGAGGCTTGATCGAGGGCCTGTATGGAGTTGTAAATATACTCCACTTTGTGGGCGTTAAGCCAGAACTGCCACCAAGTCGGCTCGTCGGTGATCGTGGAGATCGTCCTCGAATACGGCGTGATCGTGGTCTGACGGAGCGCATAGACCTCGTTGAACATCTCGATATCCGTGATATTCGCATCCGGAACGTTCTGCACGAACGGCTCGGTGTGGTCATGGGTGCCGAAGTAGACCGGGGTCAAAGGCTCGTTCCAGTTGGTGCTGCGGATCGTGTAGGAGACCTCATACTGGAGATACTCGTAATCCAGGACGACTTCCTTTAATTCGCCAAGCTCGTACTTATCGGCGATGGACGTGCCAGACCAAGTGAAGAAGAGCCAATTGAACTCCTTGATTTCGGTCGGGTAGTTCTGGTTGGAATCATTCCACTTGGTGGCGAGCCATTGCTGGTAATACTCGGCTTGATCGATGAGGATGTAGTCATCCTTGTAATACCGGTAGACGAGGTCCTCAGATTCGGCGGTGTCCTCCCAGAGCAATTCGGCATCCTGACATTTTCGCGAGAACACGAGATCCTCGTCGTTGCTGGTGTAGCCGTTTAGCGTCTGAAGGAAGATCCTGTGCGTGGATCCGACCTCTTCGACGTAGAAGTTTTTGAGGACGCATTTGTAGAAGATATTCATCTTCCCATAGGTGTCTTTGACAAGCGCGGATCGGAGATCCTGATCTCCCAGGACGTGCCAGTTTTCGATTGCGTTGCCCTCGTTGTCGAAGGTTGAGCCATCGCTGTATTCCAGGATGACGGAGTCGATCGTCCATCCTGCCCTGGCGTAGAAATAGAAATAGAGGTCGCCCTGATAGGGGTAGAAATTGTAGAACTTGAAATCGTTGTAATCGTCGCCCTTTACCTTAGAAGGTGTCAGATTTGCAAGGATTTTGTCCCCATAGCTTTCACCATAGAAGGCTTCAAGGTCGTCCGTTACGGAGCTTTTCGTGATGTCGAGCGGCTCCGCGGTTTGGTTGGCGTATTTCGGCGCGGTGACCATTGAGATCAACGTCGCGAGACCGAGGCCAGCAGCAAGCAAGGCGTTCATTCGTTGATACCTCCGTAGACGATCTTCTCGGAATAATAGGCGGCGTATTTGACGTTAGGCCTTTGACCGGCTTCCTTAGCGACGTCGATGAACCAGATGCCGGCTTTCGTGATGGAAACGTCGGCGGATTCGATGACGTCGGCCCAGGTCGTGGAGACCGTTATCGTGTTGTTGCCGTCAGCAAGCCAGTAGCCGATACTCTGCCCTTTGGTGTCGACGACGGGATCGGAGGCGTAATCATAGAAACGAGCCTTTTCATCCTGGCCACTTAACTTAGGCAGATCGGCGCTGGATAGAGTCGCGGTTTTTACCCCATTGCTGCCTTTGGCGGTGATCGTCAGGGTAACGGGCTCTTCGTTTTGCATGTATGGCACGCCGATATAGAGCTTCGTGTCATCGACATAGCTGACGGTTTTCGAATTGGCCCTAACGGCGGCGATCACGCCAAGCCCAACACCAACGATTCCGGCGAGGATGCCGAAGGTCGCGAGGAGGTAGATGCCTTTGGATTTTTGTTTTGCCATTGTTTTCCTTTCTTTAAGAAGGCGGGCATTTCGGATTTCTCCATGGCAGCCCGCTCACCATTATGAGACCACTAGCGTGATCGTCTTGTTGAAGGTGCAGAACGCACCATCGAGGTAAGGATGATCAGAGTAGTAATGCTTGAAGTGAATGACATAACTTCCTTGCTCCAACGTGCCCACAGCTCTGACATGGACATTTCCAATAGAGCCAGGAGCAGGCGTGACCTGGTTCTGCCAAGAATTGCCGATGCTGTTGTAGGCAGAGAAGTTGTCGCTTGAAAGCTGGAACTGGACTTCCGCATTTTCGACATATATCTCAAGCCAGGCCGTTTTTCCGACCGTCGACTTCAAGAAGTAGATCCCGATATCGTGGTCGAAGTAGCCGTTGTTCGAGGTGATAGTCTGATCGTAAACGTTGAGGATAGTTTCCCAATTCGCGTTTGCGGTTGTCCTACCAGCAAGGCAGTCGGTCGAATTAACCAAGGTGCCGTTGTAATAGAAGCTAAGGTTATATTTCTTGTAACCGCCCTCAATGAAGGATGGATAGGCGATCGAGACGGTTCCGCCGTGGGTGACATTGACAAGCTCGCCATTAGAGGAGGTTCCGCCAAGGACGATGTCAGAGATCGACGAGCCGGTTGTGGTGGGGTTACGAAGCGCGATCTGGCATAAACCTGCATCACGCTGGCCCTCCGGGAAATACACATGGAACGTCTTGGTGGTCGCGTTGCCGTTCGAGAGGATGACGCTTTCAGGATTGAACCAGAGCAGCGCTTTCGGAGCCTCGCGATAATAGGTGAATGACCAGGTCATCCCAAGAGCGCGAACGTTGACTGTCCCACTAACTCCCGGATCAATAGGTCCGAGATGGATATCTATCCATTGATCGGAGACCACATAATCGATAGAAACGTATCTAGAGTAGGAAGAGGTTGTAATGGAACTAGAACGATCATATTGCTGAATGGAAGCGGCCATCACATCCCTGATCGAGGTGTCAAATTCGACTTTGGCACTCTTTAGGATGCTTCCGTCATCATCGCGGACCTTGCAGATCGGCTTGACGCGGAAGTCTGCCCCATCGACCAACGGATCGTATTCGATGTTGCCTTCAGGATGGATCAGGTAACCATCGGAGACGGTTGTGCCGTAATTCACGACGGTTTTGGTCCAAACGTCGGCTTCTCCAACAAAGTTGAGACTGACCTTGTAGCGGTCTGCTTCGCCTTGGTTCTTCTTGGGGTACTTGAACCGGATTTCGGTACCGGCAGGAACGATAAGCTCACTAGCGTCGGAACCAAATTCATCCGTTTCGAGGAGGACGGTATCGCCTTCTTCCCAGGGATCGACGTGGACCTTGATCCTCTTAGTCGATTCAGCGTGGCTGGACACGACGTAATAGGTAGCAGTGTTCGCGGTGTCGTTATCGACCTGGACAGAGCTTCTGGTCTGGCTTCCATCCCTTTGGACGAGATTGATGCCGGAGGATTCGTAGCTGCCCTGATATGGAGAGTTGCTGACCGCACCGTTGCTGCAGAACTTTGCCTGTGCGACATGTACATCGTTTCCCAAGGCCGCGGTGACCTTGAATTGGTAAACGTAGAATTCATCGTAACCGGCTTGATTCATCGTCAAGGTGTAATGCCCTCCACCAGGAAGGTCGCCCGTATAACCAGTTAAGGCATCGTTGCTTCCTTGCTTGGTGAGGGAGACGCCGACGACGGATTGACCGGAAATGCCTACGATTTCGTAGGTGAGCGTCGTTTCTCCGCCGTCTTCCCAACCGGTCGTGTAGACATCGATCGGAACGGCGACAGGGGTGACACCGTCTTCATGGTAGTATTCGAACGGCTCAATATTCACCGTAACGCCAAGCGGCTTCGACGGATCGTTGTAGGAAACCTCAACCGGAAGCTCGCTGGAAGAGGAGCTTTGCTCCGATGAGGAAGAAGTCGGCGCCTCAGAAGAGCTTTCCGAGGAGCTCGGCGTCTTCGAACTGGTTGTCTGGGATGTTTCATCGCCAGTTATCCAATTCTTAATCTTCGATCCGTTTCTGCTAAAGGCATAAACAGCCCCAGCAATCCCTGCTAGGATGCCGAGGCTGCCGACGGTGATGAGCAACGAGGAGACTATTTTCTTCATCGTCGCCCTCCTTGATTAAGCCGCGTGGGTGACGCCGTTGTTGCCTACAGGCATCATGAGTTCAGAAGCCGAGGAGGAAACGGGGGTCGAGGAGGCCTCGCTTTCCGTGTCCTTCTCGTAACTGAAGGTCACTTTGGTGTCGACGTAGACGCTAGGATGGGCGATCCAGTAGGTCCGGATCGTGTAATTCTCTTTCGCGTCCTTCTTGAAGACGTCATGGCAGAGGGCAATTTCGTCGTTGTCCTCCAGGGTGATGCCTTCGTATTGGGTGATAGCGGTGTCGGCGACTTCTACTGCGAAGTAGGCGGTTTTGGTGTCGCCCTTGATGATGTTGCACTGGAGCCTGACGGATTCCTGATCGATCTCAGACGGGAGGTCCTTGATATGGAACTGGAAGCGAGCAAAGGCCGGGGTGGAGGCATCTTGCTGGACGCCTTGCTGTGCTTTTTCGGCTTTGGTCAATTCGATCACGTTCTCGATCTTAGTTTTGCTGAGATCAAGGGCGTCATCGTTGACCACTTGATTGACTTGGTTTTGCACGTAGTCACGAACGTGGGCGTTGAGGCCGAAGGTGATGCCGAGGACCGCACCGACGAGGCAGATGCCGCCGGCGATGCCAAGCCCAATGGCTAATCCTTTTTTCATAGTGTGGTGTGTTCCTTTCTATAAGAATGGGTTTTCTCATCGCACCGTCCGCAGATCGACATCGACGAAGCTACGAACGACCGAGGAGTCGTAATAAGGCGAATAGACGCGGAGCCTTAGCTGATAACCGCCAGCTATAGGCGGCTTTTGCTTCATTTTGACCTTGACCCTCTTTCCGGATAGGACGATGACCCCGGTTCCAGACGTATGGCTAACGGCATAGGTATCATGGTCGTTTTCGTCGGTTACCCAGAAGTCGAGCCAATCCAGAAAGGTTCCGTCTGTCGGGCAGCATATCGCCAGGTAACTGGCAGCATTTGCTCCGTCTTCCGGATCGGGATCATGAATGGTCGGGGTGAAGTATCCGTAAGGCAATTCCGTATCGCTGTATTGCACCGATAGACTCATCGCCGACTTGTCTACCGTGATGTAGGGACCGTCCCTAAGCTCTTCGTTGGAGCTGCTAGAGACGGATGAGGCCGACGTATTTGCCGGCTCGGATGAGGATGCCCCGCTTTCGTGTGAGTCGGAGCTTACTAAGGATGAGGATGTTTTGTTATCGACGGTTTGATCCTTCTTGTTGGCGGCTTTTGCCAGGGCGAAGGATCCGCCGATGGTGGCGAGGAGGGCGGTGAAGCCCAGGACGCCGATCAAGATTGTTTTGGCTTGTTGGGTCATTCTTTGGCTTACCTCCGTGACCGCTAGGGAAGGGTGCGGCCGTCATCCTTCCCTAGACCCCGTGATTGCACGAGGCTTTTGCCTTTTGCTTCGTTTATTTCCCGGTCCTGCCTACGGTTACCTTTCCGGTAGATGGCTTTCGATCAGCCCGATAAATTCATGCAGTTTTCAGGAAATATTTGCGAATTGCAGGCTTTTTGGCTTAGTTAGCCCTTAGAATGGAAGAGGGTCTTCTTCGCCCTTTTTCTTTTTCCCTTTGGCTTCAGGCGCGGCGGGAACTTCTTCAGGGGAGGCTTCTTCGATGACCTCCTTTTCTTGCTTCCCAGGGAGGCGTTCGCTCGGCTTGAAGGCGGCAAGGGATCCCGATTTGATACCCATCTTCAAGACAGGTAAGAACTGGGCTTTGGTGATGTCGAAGGACCATCTGAGGTCTTCGGTGACATAGATGTCTAGACGGAAGGAGCTATGTGCTTCCCGGCCGTCTTTTTCGGGCCACTTGGTCTCAATGATGCGGACATGGGCTCGGACGGTGAATTGGTCGTTGATGTACTGCTTTCCGGAGAAGTAATGGAGGAGAGCAAAGTCATCGTTGGTGATGTTGAGCTTGAAGCTCGTGAGGCGATCGAATTTAAGCATCGCCTGGTAGGTGTCGCGGCGGACGTTGGAGTTTTTGTTGGTGATCGTGGATTTGGTGACTTCGAGGTCAACCAAGGGCATCGCCTTGATTTCCTCTTCGGTCACATAGTTGATTAGGTTGAGTTGCATATGTGCCTTTCTTTGAATTGATAGAAGTGATGGTTGCCAGTCGATCAGAATTCCTGGTACTCACTAAACTTGTAGCCTCTGTAGAGGTAGTAGCTCAAAGCGATGTAATAGCCTTTATAGAAGTCGACGATCGATTCTTCTTCGACGTCGATAGACTTGTAGTAGCGTTTAATCGCCTTGTTCTGGAGGGATTCGAGGCGCTTGAGCATGACCGCGCTTTTCTTTTTCAGAAGCTTGTCGATCTTCTTATTCGCCTTTCGGACCCCGGATTGGAAGTGAATGGAAGTCATTTCTGTTCTCCTGGATCTGCAGAACCATCTAGGGAGTAAGGGGGAGCGTCCCGTTTCTCCTTCTTGCCTAGGATATTTGGAGCTTTGTCCTCCCTAGGTGGCTCTGACATTAGTATTGATGCACCCCTCACCAGGAATAGGCCTAGAAACAGAAAAAGCCGCTTTCTTTCGATTGCGGCTGATGTTTTTCTATATCGACAGTCGTATTTAGGACCTAGGTTTGGTCGCTTTTAGTACCGATTTTTGATGCTCCCTTCCTTTCTGACGATACGGAAGGGGATTTTCCTTCGATGAATCGATACGGAAAATCGATTAGTTAAGGAAGAAAGGTTAAGAAAGTGTTATACTCGGATCCAGATTTATGGATTGGGCAACAGAGATTAAAGCTTATCGTGATAGAGAGCTTATTACCCAGGAAGAATTAGCAGCCAAATTGGGCGTTAGTTTTGCCACGGTTAATCGCTGGGAACGTGGACATCACGAACCGACGATGAAAATGAAAAGAAAACTCCTTCCCCTTTTCAACAGGAAGCCCAAAAGGAGCACTTATGGAAAATAAAGCTAAAGAACTAATTGCTGAATTTAAAAGCAAA
>JBGUWA010000174.1:0-2044 GCA_045220635.1 Candidatus Alloenteromonas sp.
CAAGGCAAAGAAAGACGGCTTTAGCGACAAGTACCTTTCAAAAATTCTTAAAGTTGCGGAAAAGGACATCCGCGCCCGCCGCAAGGAACTTGGCGTTACCGAAGCTTGGCTTGCCGTTCCTGTTAGCGGCGTGAAGAACGCCAACTACTACTATTCGACATACAACGCGCCCGACAAGTCCACCGCCAGCGACAACAAAAAGAAGATTATGATTTTGGGCGGCGGCCCCAACAGAATCGGACAAGGAATCGAGTTCGACTACTGCTGCTGCCACGCCGCGATGCAGCTAAAGGAAATGGGCTACGAAACAATCATCGTAAACTGCAACCCCGAAACCGTTTCAACCGACTACGACACTAGCGACAAACTTTACTTTGAGCCGGTTACGACCGAAGACGTTTTGCAGATTTACGAAAAGGAAAAGCCCTTTGGCGTGATCGTTCAGTTTGGCGGCCAGACTCCGCTCAACATCGCGCGCGAATTGCAAGAAAACGGCGTTAACATTTTGGGAACTTCAATCGACTCAATCGACATCGCCGAAGACCGCGACCTCTTCCGCCACATGATGGAAAACCTAAAAATCCCGATGCCCGAAAGCGGAATGGCGATCAACTTTGACGAAGCCAAAGAGTGCGCCGACAAGATCGGCTATCCGATTATGATTCGTCCGTCGTTCGTTTTGGGCGGACGCGGAATGGAAGTCATTTACGACGAAGCGACGCTTAAGGAATATGTCGAAAAGGCCGTCGGCGTCACTCCTGACCGCCCGCTTTTGATCGACCGCTTCCTAAAGAACGCTCTTGAATGCGAAGCCGACGCGCTTGCGGACAGCAATCACGTTTACATTCCTGCTGTTATGGAGCACGTTGAGCTTGCGGGAATCCACTCCGGCGACTCGGCTTGCGTCATTCCGCCTGTGTCGATTCCGGCGGACAACCTTGCGACAATTAAAGAATACACAAAGAAAATCGCGGAATCCCTGCACGTTTGCGGCTTGATGAACATGCAGTACGCTATTGAAGATGGAAAGGTTTACGTTATCGAAGCAAACCCGCGCGCAAGCCGCACCGTTCCGCTTGTGTCAAAAGTTTGCGACACGCAGATGGCGCGCCTTGCCACTCGCATGATGCTTGGCGAGTCTTTGGAATCGCTTGGCCTTAAAGACAAAAAAATTCCGTATTTTGGAGCTAAGGAAGCCGTTCTACCTTGGGCGCGCTTCCCAGGCGTTGACCCGATTCTTGGACCGGAAATGCGTTCCACCGGCGAAGTTCTTGGCATGGCCGAAACTTTCCCGCTGGCCTTTTACAAGTCGCAGGAAGCCGCCGGCTCCGAATTGCCGCACGCTCCCGCCGCTTGGGAAAACAAGAAAGTGCTTATCTCCCTTTCCAACAAAGAAGGCCAAAAAGAGCAGGTCATTAAAATCGGCAAGACGCTAAAAGACTTGGGCTTTACTTTGGTGGGAACGAAAGGCACCGCCGATTTCTACAACGACAACGGCATAAAGTGCGAGGTCGTGAACAAAATCGGCGCCGGCCGCCCGGACGTTGTTGACTCAATCATGAACAAAGAAGTTTGCCTTGTAATCAACACGCCCAAAGCCCAGCGCAATTACGCCGAAGACCGAAAGACTATCCGAAAAGCATGTCTAAAGTATAAGGTAAGCTACATCACGACGCTTGCCGGCCCCCTTGCGGCAGTGCAAGGAATCGCGGCTGTAAAGAACGGAAACGGCGGCGAAGGCGGAGTAAGATCGCTCCAAGAGTATCACTCGCTGATAAAGTAAGTCTTCATAACGCCCTTGCCCTTGATTTCCATTTCAACCGGCTCGGAATAAGCGATGGCGTCTTTTATAAGCGCCATTGTTTGTTCCGAAACGTGTATCTTGGACGTTTCGCCGGAGCTTTCCATTCGGCTGGCAACGTTGACCGTGTCTCCCCAAATGTCGTAAACGAATTTCGTCTTTCCGATTACGCCGGCGATAAGGCTTCCGCTATTGATTCCTATTCGCATAAAAAGCTTGACGTCGCTAGAAGCGTTAAAGTCC
>JBGUWA010000175.1:0-3471 GCA_045220635.1 Candidatus Alloenteromonas sp.
AGCGATGGAACAGGTGATGTTCTTTAAGGAAGCTTCGGCCGCATCGGGATAAGAGAACGTGAGGTTTTTGAATTCGATTGAACCCGCGTTTGTCGGAAAAGGCGTGGGATTTGCGGGGGAAACGACGTCAATGTTCGCATCGAGGAAGGCGCTGATACGCTTTAAGGACGCTTTGGCGCGCGAACGCATTGAGACGACTTGGCCCAAGGCGATCATCGGCCAGATGATAAGGTCGATATAGCCAATGAATTCAAGTAGCTGGCCAACGGTCAACGTGATTTCTTGACCGAAAACGACGACGGGAGCGCCATGGCTGGTTTGATAGGCAAAATAACCGCCAACGCCCATGACCAAGGCCATCTCGATGATGAGAATGATTTCGATGATCGCGTCGAACAAGACGGACATGCGGGCAAAGCGGAGGTTGGCGGCCTTGTTCTTTTTGGCGATTTTGGCAAAGGCGTGGATTTCGCTTTGAGCTTTGACGAAGGACTTGATGACGCGAATGCCGGTGAAGTTTTCTTGGGCGAAATCATAGAGGCGGTCGAAATCTTTTTGACGGCCTTCCCATAACGCCGACATGAACTTCTCCACCAATGCGCCCCAAACGACGATGAGCAAAATCGGGGCTAAGGCAAGCAAGCTAAGCCACACGTTGAGGCGGAACATGGAGATGAGGACGGACAAGGAAAGGAAGAAGGCGTCGATCATCATGACCGTGCCCCAACCGAAGAATTCCGAGATTTCCTCGATGTCGGAGGTGAACCAGTTCATGATGTCGCCGGTTTTGGTGCGATGGTAGAAACCCGCGTCCAATTCCTCGGCCTTGATGAACATCTCGCGACGAATGCCCGCGGCAATGCCGGTGGAAGCGCGGAAAATGGACAGACGCCATGCGGCGCGGCCAACGAACATGATGGAGGCGCAAAGCAAAATCCAACCCACGATGACGCCCAAACTCTCAAGGTCGACTTGAAGCTGGTCGTTCTCGTCGATGATCTGGCCAAGGAAGCGCGGAATAAACGTCTGGGTGACGTCCACCACGATCAACGCCAAAACGCCTAGTAGCAGGAGCCACCAGTACTTTTTGTAATACTTGACGAGGTGTTTTCCGAATAACATAGGCTAACGTGACAAAGTTTGCGCCTTCTATGAAGAAACGCCAACACATTTGCTTCTCTTTTTGATAAAAAAGAACGCAGTTGGTAAATCATGCGCAAAAAATGTCGATGATTTTGGTTTTATTCCTCCTGGTTTTCAAAAAAAGAAACGCGTCAAGCAACGCGAGTCCCAGGATTAACAATCGGATTGTATCGGCGTCTCGTTCGGCCTTTATCTCGAACATGAATCGCTAAGCTGGCGCGCCCTAGGTGACTCGAACACCTAACACCCAGCTTCGAAGGCTGGTGCTCTATCCAATTGAGCTAAGGGCGCGCAACGCCGTTATCTTACTTCTTTCTTCCCCCTGACGCAAAAGTCGGTGCAAGAAATCGTTTTTCCCATGATAATAAGGGCATGCCCAACACCATGTATCTCGCTTATTCCCGTCGCCAAAGCGAACCCGCGCAAAAAATCCTTTCTCTGCTAATTGAGGCGGGGTATGACGCAAAATCCTTGCAAAACTCCCCTAAAGATGGCGATTTAGTGCTTCTTTTGCTCGATATGGAATCGCGCGAAGACGAACTCTTCGCGTCCTTTCCTTGGCTTAGGGACCAATTCGAATTCTCTTCGCTTCGCGTCCTGCGCCTCATGCCTTTCTTGGTTTACCGTTCCAGCGAAGGCGACATCGAAGAACAAGTCGAGAACCATCTCGCGGATACCCTAGAAAGCGTTATTTCCGGCGAATTCAAACCTTATGGCTTCGATATCGACGCGGAAGATCCGTTGAAAGAATTCCCAAGCGTTTTGGAAACCTACGAAGAATGAAGGAAGAAGCCACGCCCCGATATCTCTTTTTCGACGGCTTTTGGCTAAAAGTCCTCGCTTTCCTGCTCATGACCCTCGACCATCTGGGGGTTTTCCTTTATCGCGTCAACGGCGCCTACCAAGCCGCGGAGGTCCTTCGCATCTTCGGCCGATTGGCGTTTCCTCTTTTCGTTTTCCTTTTGGCGGAAGGCATGCGGCTTTCTCACCATAAAGGGAAATACGTCCTTCGCGTGCTACTTGCTTATGCGATCATCACCATTCCCGAAACCATCGTCGTTTATGTGCCTGCGTTATCGCAGATGGCAAACGTCACCCCCACCACTTTGGAGGCCCATCCCTTCACCGACATCCTTTTCTTGGGATTGGTGCTTTTCTGTCTCACCTTAAAGGGGCCCAAAAAGCTTCTTGCGTTACTCCCGACGGGTTTCATCCTCGCTTCGTTCTTCGTTGGCGTTTTCGTGCCGTCTACCCCCTACTTCCCTTTATATCTAAGGAGCGGGTATGGCCTTTATGGTTTACTGATGGCGCTACTTTTCTTTGGCATCAACGTCTTGCTCGACAAAAAGCGCCCCGATGCGACGAGGCTAGAACGGAACTTCGGGAATCTTTTGGTGCCGGGGGTCGCCTTATCCATCACCTTCTTGGTGGGGTTCATGCTCCAAAACCAAGAGAACCTCACTTGGCTCTTGTGGGAGTCTTACGCTGCGCTTAGTGGAATCTTCTTGCTCTTCTATAACGGAAAACGCGGCTATGACGCGACTTGGTGGCGCGTCTTCTCCTATAGTTATTTCTTGCTCCACATGGCGATTCTTTACTTAATCTTCGCCTTCATCTAAAGGCACGTCGATGCTTTGGCATAACCTTAAGGAAAGTAGATGCAATCGGATATTTTCCTTTGCAACGCCGAAAAGCCGCATGACGTTTCGGGCATAGACGCGAACTTGTCTACGATAATCGGGATCGTCAATATGCGTGGTCTTGTAGTCGACGATATGGTAGATGCCGTTAGAGACGAACAATAAGTCGATCGAACCCATGTGCAGCGATTCGGTGTCATAGAAGTCGTATTCGGGGTAGCGGGTTTGGGCGGCGATGGCTTGCTGCATAAGCGGTGTCTGCAAGACTTTTTCAATCAATGGGCGGTCCGCTTCGGGGATAAAGGAAAGATCCAGCGTCTCAAAATCAAGGAGTTGCATGTAACGATGCAGCCTCGTGCCGCGTTCTAGCGCCTCCGCGGAAGGCAGCTCGCCATCCTCGGCGGTTTTGGAAGCGCGCTTGCCACCGACCGCGACGAAGTTGAGTTCGATGTCATCGATGGATAGCTTCTTGAGTTCTGGCGCGGTTACCGTGACGTTGCCTTGGAAGGAGGTTTCGGAGAAAACGACCGTGTCATCGGGATAAGCGATGGGTCCGCTTTCGTTTTGATAGGAGGAACGATATACGTAATCCAAACGATCGAAATATTGGGCCAAGGGCAACAAAGCCAAATCGACGAACGTCTTATGGACGAAGAAGGCGTCGCCGGCTTTCTTTTTGGCAAGATGC
>JBGUWA010000176.1:0-4769 GCA_045220635.1 Candidatus Alloenteromonas sp.
GGCATCCACTTCGAAGGCCCTTATATCTCTTTGAAATACAAAGGCGCACAGAATCCGGAATTCATCCGCGATCCCAACATTGAAGAATTTGATGATCTGCAGCGTGAAGCCAAAGGCAACATTCGTTACATTGCCATGGCGCCAGAACGCCCGGGGGCGATGAAATTCATTGAACACGTCACCAAAAATGGCGTTGTGGTGTCCGCAGGACATACCGATGCGTCCTTCGATTGCGTCGAAGAAGCGTTAAAACACGGGCTTACCAATACCACCCATACCCATAACGCCATGTCGCCGCATCATCACCGTAATCCTGGCGTCGTCACGGCCGCGATGTATTTTGACTCCATCTATGCCGAAGTCATTTGCGATACCGTTCACGTTTGCCCCAATACTTTGAAGGCTTTCTACAAAATCGTTGGCCCGGATCGCTTCGTCGCGATTACCGATGCGTTGAAGGTCAAGCATAGCGATTTGAAGGAGTTCCAGCTCTTTGGTCTTGATTGCGTCGTCCAACCCGATGCCGCTTATTTGACTTCTGGCCCGTTGGCCGGTTCCTTGCTCTCCATGGACCAAGGCTTGCGGAATCTCCAATCCATTTTGGGCGTCGACTATGTCAAACTCGCCAAGATGGTTTCCACCAACGCCGCGAAGAGCATCGGTTTTGCCGATCGCGGCGAACTTAGCGTAGGCAAACTCGCCGACGTCGTCTTGCTTGATGAATCCCTGCATGTTCAGGAAGTCTATAAATTAGGAAAGAAGGTAGCGTAATGATCAAACCTGTCCTCGAACCCGAGTTCTCCCCCGCGGTTATCGCTATTCGCCAATTCCACGAAGCCGTGGCTAAATGCGAGAAAAAACAACATCTCATCGTCGCGGTTGAACGCGCCAACGGCTATATCTATCGCCGCGAATTCGACATTTTCCCCGATGGCGTCGACGATGCCCGCAATACGTTAATCACCGAGCGTCTCATCAAATCCATCCTTTGGATCATCGGTGGCTTCAAAATCTACATCGCCGGCTCCCATACGGTTTATGCCGCGATCAAAGACTATTATCGCAAAGGCGGTCTTCGCGAATTCGACTATGAGTTCTGGTCCACGACCTTCGAACGCGAAGTCGAAGTGGTGGAATGCACCTTGGAAAACATCCCACAGGAAGTTGCTTCCAGCGAAGCGGCGGGCGGGCACTTGGATGGCAAGCGCATCGGCTTTGATGCTGGTGGCAGCGACATCAAGGTTTCCGCGGTCGTCAATGGCGAAGTCATCTCCAGCGAAGAAATCGTTTGGCTTCCCAAGCTCAACGAAGACATCAACTACCATTACGAGCACATCTATGAAGCCATGAAAGTGGGCGTGGAACGCCTTGGCGGTGACGTCGATGCCATTGGCATCTCCACCGCAGGCGTCATCGTTACCGATCGACCCATGGTTTCCTCGATCTTCATCAAAGTGCCGAAGAAAGACTTTGAGCTCGTCAAATATGCCTACGTCAACTGCGTTAAACGTTTGGCGGAAGAGCTGGGTCATCCGATTCCTTATGTGGTCGCCAACGATGGCGACGTCACTGCCTTGGCAGGAGCCGTGGATTTGAAAGACAACTGCGTCCTTGGCATCTCCATGGGTACCTCGGAAGCGGGCGGCTATGTCGATGAACATGGCAATTTGCCTGGCTGGTTCTCCGAACTTGCTTTCGTTCCCCTCGACTTCAACCCGAACGCCGAAGTCGACGAATGGTCGAAGGATTATGGCGTCGGTTGCAAATACCTTTCGCAGGATGCCGTCATCAAATTGCTTGGCCGCGCAGGCATCGAGGTCGATCCTTCCTTGACCTTGGCCCAAAAGCTTTCCTTCGTGCAATCTCTCATGGAAAAAGACGATCCCCGCGCGAAAAAGATCTTTGAAACCATTGGTGTATATCTTGCCTATGCTTTAGCGTTCTATGCCGAGTTCTACAAAATCAAGCATGTGCTTTTGCTTGGCCGCGTCACCTCGGGCAAAGGCGGCGACATCATCTTGGACGTCGCGAAGAAGACCTTGGCGGAAGATTTCCCCGAATATGCCCATTTCCATTTGACGATGCCGAGCGAATCCATGCGCCGCGTGGGCCAATCCATCGCCGCGGCTTCTCTCCCCAAATTGAGGTAATCCCATGGACGTGAACGAACTGCTTTCCCATTTCGACCTTAAAGGTCAGATTCAAAAAATCGAGCCCCACGGCAACGGTCACATCAACAAGACGTTTCTCGTTGAAACCGACCAAGCCCGTTATATCTTCCAATTCATTAACTCCAGCGTCTTCCCCGACGTGGCGATGCTGATGAACAACATTTCCTATGTGACGGACCATCTCCGCAGCAAAGGAATCCGCACCTTGGAAATCATCAAAACCAAAGATGGCGGATTGTATCTGGATTGCGGCGATGCTTTTTTCCGTGGCTATGTCTTCATCGAGAACTCGATCTGCTACGAGAAACTTCCGAACCTTCGCATGGTTTCTCTCGCAGCAGGCGGTTTTGGCGCGTTCCATCATGGTTTAGCCGATATCGACGTGAGTCTTATCGGCGACGTCATTCCGCATTTCCATGACACGGACTTTCGCTTCCTCGATTTCAGGAAAGCGGTGGAGGAGAATCGTTCGGGCAGAGCGAATACTTGCCAAGAGGAAATCGACTTCCTTCTTTCCCGCGAAGAAGATTATGCCTTGCTTACCGGACCGTTAAGCCGTGGCGAAATCCGTAAATCCGTCACCCATAACGATCCCAAAATCAACAACGTTGCCTTCGATAAGAATACGGGCGAAGTCGCCTGCATCTTGGATTTGGACACGGTCATGACCGGCACCTTCCTTTATGACGTGGGCGATGGGCTTCGTTCTTTGTTCACGGGAGATAACGAAGACAATACCGACCTCTCCTTGCTTAAGGTGGACTTCGATATCTACAAAACTTATATCGAAGGCTATTACGCGACCGCGAAGGACACGATGAACGAAAAGGAAATCGCCCTCCTTCCTTATAGCGTGCTTGTCATCGCCGAAGAACTCGCGATGCGCTTCCTCGGCGACTACCTTAATGGCGATGTCTACTTCGGCGTAGCTTATCCCACCCATAACCTCGTGCGTGCAAGAACCCAGATCGCATTAGCGAAAGACCTCTTGCTCCACATGGATGAATTAAACAAGATTACGCAGGAAATCGTCGCAAAAAGCCGTTAAATTTGAAAAGAAGCGCCAGCGATTACGAAGCGTTGGCGCTTTTTCTTTTGCTTTTGGATATCAGCAAGGCGATGCCTCGAACCGCCAAGGTTAAGAGCAACAAGATAACGGCTAGACCCACGCTGGTGGCCCCAGCGCGCCAATCCATATAGTAAGAGATGACGATGCCTAAACTCATGGATATTAAGGAATAGCCAAGCCCGAGGAAGGTGGTGAAGCGGTACCCTTTTTTCCAGAGCAAAGCCGCAGCGGTAGGCAAGACAAGCATCGAGGAAACCACAAGCGAGCCGACCATCTTCGCGCCGATGGCCACGGTTAAGGCAAACATGATGGAATGGATGAGATTCAAGGCTCGGACCGGCACGCGATTGATCCAAGCTTCTTGCTCGCTGTAGAGACTATGGAGCTGTCGTGAGAAGGTGAGCACCGCAAAGGCAACGGCGATAACGGTCAACGCGATGACCACCCAGAGTTCGCTCTTCTTAATTAGCAAGATGTCGCCGAATAAATAGGCATCGAAGTTGGTCGCGGTCGCATAGCCAGACAAGATACCCGTTAAAGCGATCGCCGCGCTTAAAATGACCACGACGCCAATCTCCGCGTGCTTGCCGAACTTATGACGGAGCAAATCGATGATGATGAAACTGACGATGCAGCTGATGATGGAAATGTACAAAGGATTCAGTCCGCTGACCAAACCGATGGCCACGCCAGCAAGCGCACTATGAGCCAAGGCGTCGCCGCTAGAGGAAAGCTTCTTGTAAACCACCGTTTGCCCAAGCAACGGGAAGGTGATGGCGAGAAGTATTGCCACGATGAAGGCGATGATCATGTACTCATAACGAAACATGGTGATGCCCCCGTTGCAGTTCTTCTTCGTAGGTAATCATTTCGCCATCCTCAATAAAGTAGATCTGATCGGCCTTTTCTAGGTCGTGCGGATGGTGGGAAACGAACAAAATGGATTTACCCTGCTGATGCAAGGCGTTTAGCGTTTCAATCAAGTGGTGGTGGTTTTCTTCGTCCATGCCGGCGTCGGGCTCGTCGAAAACGATCAAAGAAGGATCTCCGATTAACGCTTTGGCGATGCGGGCTCGTTGAAGTTGACCGCCGGAAAGTTCGGTGAGAAGCCGTTTCCGCAAGGAATATAGGTTATGCTCTTCAAGAGTCTTTCGGACTTTTTCGCGTTCGGCCTTACGCAAGAAAATCGTATGTTTGCCTACCAAGCCCAGGGAAACAAGTTCTTCGACCGTGCACTGGAAATTGGCATCGGAGACGGCGGTGGTCTGCGAGAGGTAGGCAATCTTTTGATCGGTGCGGGTGATGGTGCCTTGGTTGGGTTTAAGCAAGCCTAAGGCCAAGCGCAAAAACGTCGATTTGCCTCCGCCGTTCGGGCCGAGGATTCCCACGAAGGAACCATCTTCCATACGAAAGTCCACGTGCGAGATCAACGCCTGTTCATCGAACGAAAATGAAACATCCTTGAATTCGATCATGGTTTGGCTAATGCGATTTTCTCCATGTTCTCTAGGTAGACGGAAAAGTAATCC
>JBGUWA010000177.1:0-3420 GCA_045220635.1 Candidatus Alloenteromonas sp.
ACATCAACGTCATTGTCCACCCCAATAACATCAATATCCCTGGCATTGGCAAATTCGTGCCTCTACTTGGTGGCCTACCCCTGCCTGGCAATGCCAAAGCCAAGGAAAACTTCAACGAAGCGATTCGCACCCGCGTTACGCAGCATCAGCCGATCGTTATCTATCCCGAAGCCCATATCTGGCCTTATTACACCGGCATTCGCCCCTTCGTCGCCGATTCCTTCACCTACCCCGTTTACTACGGAGCCCCCACCTTCTGCTTCACCAACACGTACCATAAACGCAAAAACGGCAAAGTCCGCATCCGCACCTTCATCGACGGTCCCTTCTTCCCCGATTTCGAGGCCTCGCCCAAAGATGCGCGCGAATTCTTGCGAAACGAAGTTTATAATACGATGTGTGAACGCGCAGGTTTCTCGACCTACGAAAAAATAAAATACGTGAAAAAGAACGATGATTGACCTTCTCTATTGTGGCAACGAAAAAGTCTTTGATGGTGTTCTGACATCGCTTCTTTCCATCATGATGCGCGACCCCACCAACGACGAATACCACGTCTCCATTTTGACGATGTCGTTGACCCGCATGGACGAGAACTTCACGCCGATTTCCGATAAGCTCATCAATTTCCTCGATGGCGTCGTCAAACGGTATAACCCCGCTTCTAGCGTGCGCAAAATCGATGTCACCGATTTGTACGAGGAATATTTAGGCCACTCGCCAAACGAAGGCTGCTATTGCTCCCCCTATACGTTACTTCGCTTGCTCGCGGATAAAATCGATGGTTTCCCCTCCAAGGTTCTCTACCTCGATTGCGACATCATGTTCAACCGCGACATCCATTTGCTCACCAACTACGACATTTCCAAGGTCGAATTCGCCGGCGCGAACGACCATTATGGCAAGTACCTGATCAATCCGCGTTACATGAATGCCGGCGTCCTCTATTTCAACATGGAGAAATGCCGCGAGACCGGATTATTCGAAAAAGCGCGCGAATGGATTTGGAAAAAGAAACTCGTCTTCGCCGATCAAAGCGCCTTGCTTCGCGCCGCGACCAAACGCAAGCTCCTGCCGCAACGCTTCAACGATCAGAAGTTCTTGCATAAATGGACCGTCGTTCGCCATTTCTCCAAGCGCCTTTTCTGGCTGCCCTACCCCCATACCGCCAATATCAAGCAATGGAAAATCGACGAGATCCACAAAATCTTCCATTACCACGCTTTCGATGATATCTATGAGGTTTACCTCAAAGACAAAGCCGATTACGAGAGGTTAGACGATGTTAGACCCTGAGCGTGTCGCGGTATTGGCCCGAATCGACGAACTCGAACGCCAAGGCATCTTTGACCAAGACGTGGAAGAAGATCCCCCAGGCGAAACGATTTTGCCGGGCACGGTGGACTACAAGCAATCCAAGCTCTCCACCAAAATCAAAGCCAAGATCGCTTTTTCCAGCGCTCGCAAATTCCTGAACAAAATCGTTGCAGACGGTACCTTAAGGGTCAAAAAGATCCATGGTATCGAACATTTAGACAATCTCACCACCGGTGCCGTCATCACCTGCAACCATTTCAACGCGATGGACTCCTTCGCCATGCAAGTCGCCTACGAAGCCTCCACCTGCCATAAAAAACGCAAGCTCTTCCGCGTCATCCGCGAAGGCAACTACACTTCCTTCCCGGGCTTCTATGGCATGCTGATGCGTAACTGCAACACCTTGCCTCTTTCTTCCAACATGGCGGCGATGAAAGAGATGCTCGATGGTGTTGATTATCACTTGAAACGCGGACATCTCGTCTTGATCTATCCCGAACAATCCATGTGGTGGAATTACCGCAAACCCAAACCATTGAAACGCGGCGCCTTTATCTTTGCCGCGAAGGCTGGGGTCCCCGTCATTCCCATCTTTATCTGCCAAGAAGATTCCAGCGATATCGGACAAGATGGTTTTCCCATCCAGGAAATGACTATCTTCGTCCTCGATCCCATCTACCCCGATACTTCCGTCCACCCCATCATCGCCTCCCAAGCGTTGATGGAAGCCAACTACGCCGCGTGGAAAAAGACCTATGAGGATTTCTATGGCAAAAAGCTTGAATACCTCTGTGGCGACCCCTTCAAGAAAGCAAAAGCATGAGACTAGTTTGTTTTAACGTCAACGGCATCCGCGCTATCATCAATAAAGGGCTTTTTGATACGTTTTCCTCGTTAAACCCCGATGTTTTTTTCATTGAGGAAACAAAACTAAGTGAAGAACCTGGTCTTCTTTCTCCCTATGAAGTACCAGGTTACGAATCATTTTGGACCATCTCTAAAGTCCGAAAAGGATACTCTGGCGTAGCTGCGTTTAGCCGCGTCAAACTCCTCTCCGTACGTTATGGTTTGCTCGATGGCAAATACGACGACGAAGGGCGCGTCATCACATTAGAATTCAACGATTTCTATTTCGTCGGCGCCTATGTTCCCAATGCCGGCGATGGCTTAAAACGTTTGGATTTCCGGATGCAGTTTGAGAAAGACCTTTTGGAGTATTTCGCTTTCTTGGAAAAAACAAAACCCATCGTCTATGGTGGCGATTTGAACGTCGCTCATCAACCGATCGACTTGAAGAATCCCAAGGCCAACGAACAAAACCCCGGCTACACCATAGAAGAGCGCACTGCCTTTTCTACCTTATTAGAACAAGGTTACGTCGATTCATTCCGTTATCTTCACCCCGACGAAGTCAAATACTCTTGGTGGTCTTATCGCTTCCGCGCTCGCGAAAATAACGCAGGCTGGCGCATCGACTATTTCGTTACCTCCAAATCCATTCAAGATAAGATCCTCAAAGCGGAAATCCATAATGAATACTTTGGTTCGGACCATTGCCCCGTGAGCATCGACATCGATTTGAAATAAACCATGAGGAACCCTTTCCGAGCATTTTCCCAGTTCTACAAAGATCGCGATGTGGCCAATGTTTTCCGCCTTGATGGCGCGGTGCCCATTGGCAAAGCCGTTCCTTTTGGCGTCCAACACGTCCTTTCGATGTTCGTTGCCAACATTGCGCCGATCCTTATTTGTTTTGCGTTAATCGGAGCAAGCCCGGAAGTTACCAATAACGCCATCCGTTCGGCGATTTTCATGGCGGCCATCGGCACCACCATCCAGCTTTTCCCCATTTGGCGTTTCGGCTCGCGCTTGCCCATCGTCGTCGGGATTTCCTTCACGTTCTTAAGCATTTTGGGGCTTGTTGGCCAAACCTATGGCATTGGAACGATGTTCGTTTCGATCATCATCGGCGGCATCATCATCGCCGTCCTTGGGCTATTCGCAGACAAATGGCGGAAATTCATTAAGCCCATCGTCTCCGCCATCGTGGTACTTGGCATCGGGTTAAGTCTCATCAGCGTGGGCATCCAAGATTTCTTGTCG
>JBGUWA010000178.1:0-8908 GCA_045220635.1 Candidatus Alloenteromonas sp.
TCCACGACGAGTTCGAGCCTTCCTCCAACTGGGGCAAGACCTATGAGCTCCAATATGGCGCGCAGGGCGTCTGGCAGGGCAAAGTCACCGACTATCCTTTCTATACCGAAACCGAAGATCCTTATTACTACACCTATATCGTCACCAATAGCGCGGGCGTCAACGAAACGATCGACCCGTACGCCAACGGCGCTGGCATCAATGGCGTCCGTGGCGCCGTCATCCCCTGGGAGAACCTCGATAAGCCGTCCAACTGGGACAACATCGCCTCGGGCAAGCTCCTCACCGACATCGAGCGCCCCAACGACGTCTCCGTCTACGAAGCCCACATCCGCGATTTGACCGCCGACAAGACTTGGACTGGCAAGGAACGCCCGGGCACCTACAAAGCCTTCATCGAAGAAGGCACGACCTACGAAGGCGTCAAGACCGGCTTCGACCACATCAAGGAAATGGGCGTCAAAGCCATCCAATTGCTCCCCGTCTTCGACTGGAGCAACGATGAGCGTTGGGCCGACGAAAACGGCAAGCTCATCACCGAACGCGAGGATTTCGGCAAAGAGAAGATCGCCCCCGCCTATAACTGGGGCTATAACCCACTCAACTACAACGTCGTCGAAGGCGGCTATTCCTCCAACCCGTTCGATCCGCTCGCCCGCATCAACGAATTCCGTGGCTTGGTCTCCAAATGCGCGGAAAACGACATGCGCGTCATCATGGACGTCGTCTATAACCACTTCGCGTCCATCAACGGCAACCCCTTGCAGAAAGTCGTGCCGAATTACTATCTCCGCACCTTGGACGATGGTTCCTATTATGACGGCACCGGCTGCGGCAACGTCACCGCCTCCGAACGCGTCATGTACCGCAAATTCATCGTCGACTCCGTCTGCCAGTGGGCCAAGAACTACAAGATCAAAGGCTTCCGCTTCGACCTCATGGGCTGCCACGACGTCACCACGATGCGCGCCGTCAAAGACGCCCTCTATGACATCGATCCCGACATCATCGTCTATGGCGAAGGTTGGGCTGGCCTTGGCGATGGCGGCTTCTACACCGTCGTCAAACCCAAATACCCCGATTTGCACCGCGCTTCGTTAGCGGGCGTCTACCAGCACCTCAACCCGACCGAAAAGGGTGGCGTTGGCTGCTTCAGCAACGGCTTCCGCAACGCCGTCAAAGGCGACATCCAGAACGACATCTATCCCGAATGGGGTTATGTCTCCAAAGGCGGCGACGACCTCAACGCCGACCTCAAGACCCGCGTTGGCGAAGGCATCTTAGGCGCCAACGTGTGGGGCTACCAGGATAACTGCTATTGGGATGCCGACGGTTCCTCCAAGAATCACGGCGCTACCTCTGGCTACAACAACGAGCAAACCGTCAACTACGTGACCTGCCACGATAACTATGGCTTGTTCGATCAACTCAATTACTGCATCGGCAACCAGCAGACCGCCGACGTCGACGCCGCCAACCCCGACGTCCTCAACGCCTGCGTCGCTTCCGAAGCCGCCGCGCTTCTCAACCAAGGCCTCTCCTTCATCCAAGGCGGCGACGAGATCTTCCGTCAGAAGGTCATCAAACCCGACGATCCGATGTTCGCCCAAATGGAAGCCTCTCAGATCGGTCGCTCCGAAGGCCACGAATGGCTCGAAGGCGATGGCATCTTGATGACCTCCGGCAACTACTTGGTCCGCAACGGCTACAAATATGGCGATAACGTCAACGCCTTCAAGTGGGATCGCAAGGTGAAATACCTCGATTACTTCAACGCCATCAAAGAAGCCTCGCTTCTCCGCAACGAACAAGTCGGCAACATCTTCGGCCGTCCTTATGCCGATATCGCCGATCGCGGCGTCAATAACGTCTTCGGTTCCACGACCTGGGACGAAAACGTCCATATTCCTCTGATCGCCGACTACCTCCAAGGCAAGAAAGACAGAGAAAACTACTTCATCGCCTTCGGTGGCCGTTCCAGCACCGAATGGGTCGACCTCGCTTGCGGCAACTGCGACATCGAAGTCCTCTATTCGTCCACCGGCGTCCACTACAAAGGACAGAAGTTCACCATCGACAATGGCAAGCTCGGCGCAGGCAAGTTCGAATACTTGCTCGTCAAGGCTACCAACGACGTCCCCAGCGTCTAAGGCACATTAAAGGCATATTAGGAGAAATACGATTATGACCAAAATGAAATACGCCATCTTGGCGTTAAGCGCGCTGACCCTCGCTGCCTGTGGCGGCGGTGGCAGCAGCGCCGCTTCCGGTTTGACCGAATGCACCATCAGCTTCGAATCCAATGGCGGTTCTTCCGTCTCGGCGATCAAAGTTGAGTATGGCAAAACGGCCTCCAAACCCGCCGACCCGACCCGTTCGGGTTACACCTTCGACGGTTGGTTCGCCGATTCCTACCTCAAAGTCAGCTTCGACTGGACGCAAAGCATCACCGCCGACTGGACCCTCTATGCCGGTTGGACTGGCGGTGCGCCTTCGACCTCTTCCGAAGATAGCAGTGAACCCGCGACTTCGAGCGAATCCTCTCCCGAAGCGACCAGCGAAGGCACCTCTACGCCTTCCTCGAGCAAGATCTACACCTGCACCGGCCTTCCTGCTTGGATCACCGATGATGGCTGCGTCATCTTCGCTTGGGCTTGGGGTGGCGATGCCGGCAACGGCGCTTGGTACACCCTCACCTATGGCGAAGGCGAAAAGCCGACCGAAGCAAGCTTCGATGCTGGCAGCCAAGACCTCACTGGGTTCTTGCTTGCCCGCTGCGCCGCGGGAACGACCACGCCGGATTGGGAAATCAAGACCAATGAGCCGGGCCGCGTCTACAACCAGACCGAGAACATCGACTGCACCGACGGCGTCTATTCCTATGCCTGCGCCAGCTGGAAGGAATACAAATAAGGGAGGAACGAACCATGAAACACGCATCCACGAAATCCTTGGTGCTCTTCGCCCTTGCCGCCGGCAGCTTGACCGCCCTTGGCAGCTGCGGCGAATCCGGCGCCGGTGGCACGACCAACCGCGCCATGTACACCATCAACTTCTTCTCCGACGGCGGTTCTTCCGTCTCGGCGATCAAGGCCTATGCGGGCGATAAGCTCACCAAACCCAACGACCCCGCGCGTTCCAACTACGCGTTCTTGGGCTGGTATGACCAATATCGCGAAAAACAAGCCGACTATAAGTCCTTGACCCCCTTTGACTGGACGGTCGCGATGCCGGCGAAGAACTTCACCCTCTATGCCGCTTGGACCAAGAAGGAACAAAGCAGCCATACCGAAGGCGAAGTCGCCGAGTATATGGAAAACCTAAAGAAAACCTCGCAAGACGGTCACCTTTATTACCATTACTATCGTTATGGCCACGCCAACTACAACGAATGGGACGTCTGGGCTTGGCCCTATAAACCCGATGCCGGCGAAGGCGCGCGCTTCGACTGGAAGGGTCGCACGACCTCGGCCGACCGCATGTCCGCCACCGGCGACGCGGTCTACGATGACCTCGGCGGCACCTATGTCGACATCGACCTCAACGGCCACTACAAGTCCGGTTGGGACGCCGAAGCTCAGAAGATGCTCGACAAGGACATGACCTTCGCCGACAGCACCCACATCGGTTTGCAAATCGTCAAATCCTCGACCCGTACTTCCGCTTCGGGATTCTGGGTCAACGACGGCTCGAACGTCTACATCACCCTCAAAGACTACGCCATGGAGCTCGAAAACGGCGGCACCGCCTATCACGTCTTCGTCATCCAAGACCAAGTCTACATGCCGATGGAACGCCCCGAATCCGCCGAAGGCAAGGTCGACCCGTTCGAAGACGACGACGGCACCAACGTCACCTATGGCGACAAGAAGTACGATAACATCGACTGGTCGCCGATCAGCGAGAACGCCAAGACCGCCAGCGACTTCCTCTCCACGGGCGTCGGCTATCAGATCATGGTCTCCTCCTTCGCCGACTCCGACGGCGATGGCTGGGGCGATATCTATGGCATCGTCCAAAAACTCGATTATCTCCAGAAGCTCGGCGTCAAAGCCCTCTGGCTCACGCCGGTCCAGCTCTCCGATTCCTACCACGGCTACGACATCACCGATTACGAGAAGGTCGACCCGAAGTATGGTTCCTCCAACTCTCCGGCGGGCATCGCCAACGATGGCGAAGTCACCGAAGACACGGCGATGGAAGACTACAAGCTACTCGTCGCCGAAGCGCACAAGCGCGGCATGAAGATCGTCATGGACCTCGTCTTGAACCACACCTCCACCGCGAATACCTGGTTCTCTTCTTCCGCCAACTTGAGCCCGGATTATCGTGGCTACTATCAGTGGGGCAACAACAAGACCCAAGCCGCGAACATCAACGAAGACAAGTTCTGGTATCCCTATGGCGACCACGTCTATAGCTACTATGCCAAATTCGGCTCCGCGATGCCTGAACTTAACTACTCGTACCGTCCTACCCGTGAAGCGGTGCGCGACATGTCCTCCTTCTGGGCGAGGGATATCGGCGTGGACGGCTTCCGTCTCGACGCCGTCAAGCACATCTACATGCTCGACGAAATCTCCTCTTCTCAGGGCGACACGACCGTCATCGACGAGACGACCGTCTCCGGCCGCAAGGTTTCCTACTCCAGCGACCTCACCAAGAACCTGCACTTCTACAAAGAACTCAAGGTCAACGTCTCCAAAGACGCGGGTCGCGACATCTTCTTCGTCGGCGAGAACTTCGATGGCCACGCCTATCACGTCGCGCCGTACTATGAAGCCTTCGACTCCATGTTCGACTTCTATGCCTACTTCAATTTGACCAGCGCCGCCAAGACCGGCATGGGCGGCACCACCAGCGGTTATGGCACCGCCGGCGGATGGCTCACCAACACCTCGGTCTTCACCAAAGGCCAGTCCGCGGGCGGTTCGGGCGATAACGGTGGCAAAGACTTCGATCTCGCCAACGGCAAAGCCTGGAACTTCTGCTCCGTCTACGACACATACAACGCGTATCGCGCCGCGGGCGGCGGCAACGGACAGGTCTCCTTGCCGGGTGCCTTCACCTCCAACCACGACATCGCTCGCGTCATCAACCGCATCGCCGGCACCGGCGACGCGACGGGCATCTCCGCGCAGGGCAACGTCACGCCTTCCGATTACGATCGTTACGCGGTCTCCGCGCAGCTCGTCAAGATCGCCGAAGTCATGCTTCCGGGTCTCACCTGGGTCTACTATGGCGACGAAATCGGCATGACCGGCAACTTCCCCGCCGGCAAGGATAGCCAAAGCAGCTACGCCGACCTCTGGTACCGTCAACCCATGAAGTGGGTCGCCAATGGCACCAAGGGCGACGAAGCGGGCAGCACCGATTACCACGTTACCGATGGCGGCGACGTCTTGCTCGACGAGACCAACGCCTCCGCCAAGGTCGTTCCGGCGCTCACGCAGCAAAACGACGAGAACTCGCAATTCGGCGTGCTCTCCAAGTTCATCAAGATCAAAAACGGCGACGCGGGGCTCGTCACCGGCAACATGAAGGCCGGCAACTGGGTCTGGGGCGAACCCGCGGCCAACGTCTTGCAGTTCTCCCGCAACAACGATCAGTATCGCGTCGTGGTCAATTTCAACAAAGACGCGGTCAGCATCAACAACGACCAGCCGTTCAATGGCTATGACGTCATCGCCAGCTACAACGGCGCCTCCGCTTCTTCGCTCCCTGGCTTCTCCGCCATGGTCCTCAAGAAGAGGTAATCCTTCCCGCAACCCAACCAAAGGCACGCCAGCGCGTGCCTTTTTCTCTAGGAAAAGACGCGGCAGTGGCGTAAGATATCCTCAATATGGCACGGAAAAAGATCGCTCCAAGCGTCAATTTGCTCTCTCCTGGCAAGCGCGCGCTTGCCGCCATCCTCGACGTTGTTTTCGACGTGGCCATCATGGCCCTTCTTTATGGCGTCATCGGCGCCCCCGTCATTTTGGCCAACAACGGCTTCAAAGAAGAGACCTTGGCGCGCACCGCCTACATCCAAGCCCCGGAAATCGCGGTGGAGAACAACGGCAAATACTCCTATTACGTCTATGACGCCTATAACGCCGAGACCAAGCAATATGGTTATGAGCTTTATCTCAATAAGACTTGGAATTACTTCACGACTTTCCTTTTGACCCACGATGACTACGACCTTAACCCCAGCGGCTTTGGCAAGACGCAGGGGAAGAGCTTCCTTTCGTTCGAAGGCGACCGCCATGACGCGGCGCAGGTTGGCAAGTGGGCGTACGAGAACTTCATCCAGTGCGACTATTTCGTTCCCGCGAAAGACGAGCAGGGGAATCCCGACTATACCAAAACGCCGCAGCTTAGCGATTCCGCCAAAGCGGTAGGGGAAGACGGCATTCTTCTTTTGGCCAAGGATTTGCGGGGATTTTTCTACAATTACACCTTAAACGAGACCGGCGCCTACGTCGAAGCCGCGCTTCATTTGATCAAACAGCCACGCATCGCCGAATACGACCATTCCATCACGATGAAGCAATATTTCGCCTATTTCCCCTTTGTGCTCGGCGTGCCTTTGATCATGCAGTTCTTGCTGCCGTTGCTCTTACCTAACGGCCGTACCCTGGGCAAACTCTGCGTGCAGGGTGGCATCCTAAACGAAGATGGCTTCACCGCGGGCAAAGGGCAAATCGCCTTACGTTGCATCATCCCCACGGCGGTATGGTTCTTCCTTTGCATTCCCTTGATTTACGTGGGCGTGATGGCCTTCCTCTTCTCTTGCGCGATTCTTTACATGTTCATCGTCATGTCGCGGAACCAGCAGGGGTTAGCGGACCGTCTTGCGGCTACCATCGTCATCAATACCCGCACCTCCATTTGGTTCCGTAGCCGCGCCGACATGGAAGACTATATCGCGGGGCATCCCAATTCCTTGGTGGCGCGCCTTAATAACCCCGACGGCGACAATTCCCATCCCAAGACCAAGGAAGACTATGGCGTCTTTGACGCGAGCATGATCGGCGAAGCCCGTCGCAAAGCCGAGACGATCGACTCCTTCGACGAGTTCGAAGCCACGGAAGAAAAACCCATCGAACCACCGAAGTTCAAGCCGCGGGTTGAAGAACCCAAGGCGGAAGAAGCCCCAGAAGTTCCGGAAGAAGAGGGCTCCTCCTTAGAGGAGGAAGAAGCCATCTTCACCGATGAAACGCCAAAAGATAAAAAGAAATAACCCAAAGGGTTGGTTCGGAGATTGCTCCAACCAACCTTTTTATTGAATGTAAGCGGTTTCGCGGTACAATTTAGCCGTTAATATTGACGGAGGAATAACTTAAGTCATGAAGAAACTCAATATTCTCTTGCTGCTTTCTGCCGGAGCGCTTCTTGCGTCCTGCGGTCAGCGCGTTTTATCCTCATCCTCGGCTCCCGAGCCTTCCACCCCGGCGGCTTCGAGCCAACAACCCCAAGCCTCTAGCGAAGCTTCCCAACCCGCTTCCACGAGCGAGGCTTCTGAACCTGCGGCTTCCAGCGAAGCTTCCCAACCCGCCGCTACCAGCGAGCAGTCCAGCGAAGCGTCTCAACCTTCGGCTTCCAGCGAAGCGTCTCAACCCGCCTCCAGCGAAGCGTCCCAACCCGCGGCTTCCAGCGAAGCGTCCCAACCCGCGGAATCGAGCCAAATCCTCCCCGGCAAGGTCTATACTCTTTCCATCGGAGGCAATCCCTATACTTTGACCGACGTGTCCGCTTCCAAAGATCCTCTAGATCCGGATCCATGGATCGCTCAGTTCAAGGCCACCGGCATCTCCGCCGAAGCGGGCGACGCGGTCGTCTTTACCTGCAATGCCACACCTATTCAACCGGGTGCCGCCGTTGGTGACAACAACGTCCTCTTTGACGAGCAAAGCCATGGCTTGACCGTTATCACCACGGGTTCGGACCTTGAACTTTACCTCAAAGAATACGAAGATGGCGGTTACGCCGTCTGGCTCACCGGTTACAAAGCCCCCGCTACCAGCAGCGCCGATTCCTCTGGTTCTGCCAGCAGCCAGAGTTCCGCTTCATCGCAAGAAGCCGAAGTCTATGCGCTTAAGATTGGCCAAACCAATTACGCCTTCGTCGAGACCCAAAAAGGTCAGGGCGACACTTGGGAGAAGCAATTGAAGGCTTCTGGCATTACCGCCGCTGCGGGCGATGAAATCGTCATCACGCTCAATGGCAGCCCCATCTCCAGCGGTGCCTCTGGCACTTCCAACAACGCCGTCATCGATGCGGAAACCTCGAAGATGACCGTTGCCAAGGCCGGCTCGAACTTAGAGTTCTACCTCAAGGTCTACACGGATGGCTATGACGTCTGGATGACCGGCAACGAAGCCGAGCCTTCCACTCTTAACACCGTCTACTTCTCCAACAACAAGAATTGGCAGGCCGTCTATATCTATGCCTTTGGCGGAACCGGCGCTTCCATGACGTGGCCCGGCGTCGCGATGACCTTCTCTCACCAGAATCCGGAGCACGAAGATGTTTATGTCTTCGAAGGCCTTGCCGGCTACTCCACGATTATCTTCAGCAATGGCGATGGGGATCAGACCATCGACATCCCCCTCTCCAATTTAGGCGAGAATAACGGCGTCTACATCAGCGGCGAAAAAGTGAACAACAAGTATCCCGTTGGCTTCTGGAAATACACCCCTCAGGCTTAATCGACCGATTTATCAAGCGCCCTTGCGAAAGCGGGGGCGCTTTTTGCTTTGGGAAACGCCAATAAAATGCACAAAAATGTGCACATCGTTGGGATTTTCTGAAAGCCCTTACATATTTTTTCTTGCCTGCGCATGCGTGCGAAGCGAAAATACATACAAAGATTTTGCGTTTTGTTATTTAGGAGGACGCACATGAAAAAATCGAAACTTTTAGG
>JBGUWA010000179.1:0-1676 GCA_045220635.1 Candidatus Alloenteromonas sp.
GGAACAAACCATCAAAGCAGGGCGAAAGAACTTCTCTTGGAAGGTATTCGTCAATCATGTTTTCCATGCAGTTGGAAAGAAGATAAGTGGGGCGGGCACGCTTGCAACGCTTGGCAAGTTCAACCATGTCCATTTTTGGCTTCGCGACTTCCTTGGCCCACTCCCGAATCAAGGTTGGGTCCATATGGAAATACTCGCCGATGTTTTGAAGAAACTCTTCGTAACTAATTTCCCCTCGGTCGCCCGGGTGGCAGAAACGGTCTTTCGTTGGTCCGTAATCGGGACCTAACTTTTCGCGAAAAAACTGGTTGTAGGGGTCTTCGATGAATAGGCCAAAGCAATCCAGCAGAATGACGCGGTTATCGTTTGGATTTCGTGTCGAGTCGCCCATGCTTGGCCTCCATTCCCGCACATCTTACGCTTTTTCCCTTCTCCCTCCAACGGCATTAACGGGGAATTTGGATGCCGAAAGAATCGGAAATCCCCGCAAAAGTTCGACAAAAAACGGGAAAAAGCCCTGAAATATCGTGGCAAAAGCGCTTTCTTTCTTTGCTAAAGCAAAAAGAGTGACTATGATTAAGAGGTAGCTTAGGAGTAAGCATGTATTTATCGCAGATCACTGATTCACCCGCATTCCACCTCGACCAAATCGAAAATTGGCTCGGGTTAGGCATTGGCGCGCTCATCGCGCTGGTTTTGGATGTCCCCTTGTTCCAGATCTTCCGTCGCGTCTTGCCTCGTCTATTCATCGTCGGCGCCGAAATCGCCCTTTTGGCTTGTTGGCTCTTCAGCCTTTGGATTGGCGTCGTGGCGGTGGCCATCGCCCTTATCGCCGGCGTCGTCTCCTTCTTCATCGCCAACCAAAGCGAATCCCGTTACATGGTCGCCAACAACATGGTAGGCAAAGCGGGCGGCAATCCGTTTGTCCGTCGCAAGAACAAAGGCGAAGTCCTCTTCGACCGCGACAAAGTCTATGAAGCCATCAACGATGCCGTTCAGACCATGTCCATCCAGAAAGTCGGCGCGATCATCACTCTTGAGAAGAAAGACTCCATGACCGAGTTCTGCCATAACGGCACGATGATCAACGCTCCGGTATCCTCGGAACTCCTTCAAACCATCTTCTACAAAGGCACCCGTCTCCACGATGGCGCGGTCATCATCCGTAACGACATGATCCTCGCCGCCGCGGTTGCCTTCTTGCCCACGACCCGTCCGTTACGTGGCAAATACGGTCTCCGTCACCGCGCCGCGATCGGCATCTCGGAACAAGTCGATGCCGTCACCGTCGTCGTCTCCGAAGAAACGGGTCGCATCTCCATCGCCTATCAGAGTGAACTCGATACCATCAGCCCCGACGATTTCTTGGGCCGCCTAAAAGAATACATGGCCATGAATTCCGTCATGGATGGCGATTCGGAATAAGTAAGCAATTGCATGGACCGTTAGCGATAACGGTCTTTTTTATTTAGTACGCGCGCGCAAGGATTCGCGAAAAATCCACGCTTCGTGCATATCCAAGGAAGGCAAATCGATGTAAAATCTTCGCAGACAGGAGATATTACTATGCCCACACCTCACAATAATGCCGCCTATGGCGACTTCGCGAAAATCGTCCTTATGCCGGGTGACCCCCTCCGCGCAAAATGGATCGCGGAAACCTTCCTCACCGATGC
>JBGUWA010000180.1:0-9665 GCA_045220635.1 Candidatus Alloenteromonas sp.
CAATTCACCCGCCTGGTCACCTCGTTCTCTAGAGCATACGCCGACAAGAAACGCATCGATGATTTCTTTGCCATTGAACCCCAAATCAAAGATGGCGACTTAGCGAAAGAACCTTCTACCTATGAAAATCTCTATGAACTTCGCCACGCGAGCGTTTCCTTCGGTGGCGAAGGCTATGCCTTAGCCGACGTGGACTTCGTCGTAGAACCCGGGAAATCCGTCGGCGTCATCGGCGGTACCGGCTCAGGCAAATCGACGTTGCTTAGTTTGCTGCTTCGCTTCAACGACGTCAGCGAGGGCGAAGCCTTATATCGCGACCACGACATCAAGCAAAGCAAGCTCGCCTTGCTTAGGGAAGACGTCGCCTTCGTCAGTCAGAAGCCTCAGCTTTTCGCCGGAACGATTCGTGACAACCTAACCCTGGGTCGGAAGTATTCCAACGACGAAATCAAACGCGCCCTCCACGATGCTTTGGCTTATGACTTTGTCAAAGGCAAACGCGGAGGCATCGACGCGGTCGTGGAAGAAAACGGCGCGAACTTCTCCGGTGGCCAAAAGCAACGTTTGTTAATCGCGAGGGCTTTGCTCTCGGGAAGAAAAGTCTTGATGCTTGATGATGCGACCAGCGCTTTGGATTACAAATCCGATGCCGCGGTGCGCCGCAACATCAAAAACCGTAAAGATACCACGCTTATTTTGGTGTCGCAGCGCGCGACTTCGGTGCAAAGCTGTGACGTGATTTATGTTTTGGAGAAAGGACGCGTCGTCGGAAAAGGCACGCATCAGGAACTTTTAAGTTCTTGCGAGGTCTACCGCGAAATCTACGAAGCGCAGGTGAGCCAACAATGAAGACCTTCCGCAAGCTTTGGCCATACTTACGCTTACAACGTGGGCGATTGATCTTGGTGATGATCTTCGCGACGCTTTCCGTCTTCTTCAAGATGGCGGTGCCTTTCCTTACGGGTTTAGCCATCGACCAGCTCCGTCAAGGGAACTTCGACTTGTCGCTTTACCTCATCTTAATGGGTGGCTGCATCGTCTTTGGTTCCTTGTTCCGTTACCTCTTTGACCTCTTGCTTTCCTATGCCGCGGAAGCGGCGGTGAAGCAAATGCGCGACGCCTTGTTCGTTGCCCTCAACGATGCGCCGATTTCCTATTTGGACTCGCACGCCCACGGCGACCTCTTGCTGCGTCTTGTCAATGACATCGAGACGGTCCGTAATGGTTTGATTACGGGTGCAGGCGCTTTGTTTGAAGGCCTCGTGCAGGTCTTGGTGACCGTCGGTTTCATGTTCGCCATCCATTGGTTGTTGGCCATCACGGTCATCGCGTTGACGCCCCTCTCCATTATCGTTTCTCGTGCAATATCCTCGCGAAACTCCCGTTATTTTAAAAAACAAAACGCGGATTTGGGTGTCTTGAGCACGCAGGCTCTGGAGACCTTGAACACCATCGAAGCCATTCAAAGCTATGGCTTATGGGAGCAGCGCGACGAAGACTTCCAAACCAACAACAAGCAATATAAAGGCTCCTCCTTCAAGGCCATGTTCGCGGCGAGTTGGATTAACCCTTGCACCCGTTTGGTCAACAATACCATCTATGGGGCGGTCATCGTGCTGGGCGCTTGCATCTTGCTCTTCCCGGGTTCGTTTGCTTTCGCGGGGGTAGGCTTAAGCGTCGGCATGCTTTCCTCTTTCTTAACCTATTCCAACCAATACATGACTCCGTTTAACGAAATCGCCGACGCTTCCGCAGAAGTGCTTTACGCTTCGACCGCCTTAAACCGCATCGACGAAGTCATCCATGAAAAGAAAGACGTCGATGAAGGCGTGACGCCTCTAGGAGAAGAGATTGCGACCTTAGAAGCCAAGAACCTCGTCTTCTCTTACGATGGCTCCCGCACGATCATCGATGGCTTCGATCTCGAGGTCTATCGCGGTCACAAGATCGCCCTTGTTGGCACGACGGGGTGTGGCAAGACTACGATCATTAACTTGCTCATGCGTTTCTATGACCCGCAGCAAGGGGCATTTTATATGAATGATGTCTCCACGCTTGACGCGAAGAAGAGCGAAATCCGTTCCCATGTCGGCATGGTCTTGCAAGATACCTGGCTTAAGCATGGCACGATTGCCGAAAACATCGCCTATGGCAAACCCGGCGCCACGCGAGAAGAGATCATCGCAGCCGCGACCAAAGCCCACGCGGATGGATTCATTCGTCGCTTGGAGAATGGTTACGACACCTATATCTCCTCCAGTTCTGGTTTATCGACGGGGGAGAAGCAGCTTCTTTGCGTTGCCCGCATCATTTTGATGCAACCCGAAATCGTCTTGCTAGACGAAGCGACCTCGAATATCGACCTTCGCACCGAGCTACAGCTCGCCGACGCTTTTGACGAACTCATGAAAGGCAAGACTTCCCTTGTCGTCGCGCATCGCCTTTCCACCATCCGTAACGCCGACCATATCTTGGTGATGGACCAAGGCCATATCATCGAACAAGGGAACTTCAAACAACTGCTTGAAAAAGACGGCTTCTTCGCCGAACTATATCGGGCGCAGCTTGCGTAATTACCACTTCGCTTCGCGGCAAAGCCCAAAGGGGCGGTACTTTTTGACGAATAGATGTGGGGCGATGCCTCGCTCCGCATAAGAGATAGGTCCCTTATCGACGAAGCCACAAGAAAGGAAGAAGGCTTTCGCGACGCGGTTATTTTCTTCCACAAGGGCAAGCCAAGTGGATTTGGGGTAGAAGGATTCAAGGCTAGAGATAATCTCTTTTCCTAAGCCTTGCTTTTGGAGTCTTGGCTCAACATAGATGCCTTGAAGGGCAAGAACGTTTTCATCTTGATGCTCGGCTTCTTCGAGCATGTCGACTTCCTTACGGGTCGATAGGCTTTTGGGAAAGAAGGTTCCCTTGAGGTCATGGCTAACAAGCGCGAACCCCAAAGCGCCTTGACGGGATTTGATGGCGACGCCGCGAAGCTCCTCGCTTTCTAATATAGATAAGATAAAGGCGCTTTCTTCTTCGCTAGGGCAACAAGAGGAAAGCGTGGAGGCGCAACACCCATAATCGGAAGCAGAGATTTTGCCAATGCGGTGGGGGATCATGTTCGGCATTAAGGGTAATCAAAGAGCCTTCAAGAAACAAGGGATGCGCTTTGTTCGTTTTAGGAATCTTTTCCATCACACGCGAGGAAAAGGAAAACTAATTCTCCCCTTCGGGGGTGTCCTTTAACGGTAGTTCATGTACAATTACGCAACAAGGATTTATGGAACACGTCGCCTTTACGTATCAGTCCACTTATCCCGGCGCGATGATGACCCTCTTCACCAAGGAGGACATCGGCAGCGAGGACTATTCCTTGCTGGAACAACGCATCGGCGCTTTTTCCGCGCTTTATCTCGCTTTCACCCATCGCATCCATCCCATCGGCCATAAGGAAACCAAAGAGGAAATCGCCATCCGCGATCATTTCTACATGGAGGATTTCGTTTTGGTGGCCGCCGAATTCAATAACGAAGGAATCACCGGTTACGCGACCGCTTTCATCGTCAGCAAGGAAAACCCCAAAGTCGGTTATGTCATGGAACTTACTGGCTTCCAAATCGTTTCCTGCATCTATGGGCCATGGAACGTCAAAGACGATGATGGTGATATCTTCTCGATGGCGGAAGTCCTCGATTACTTTGGCTTGCCCTTAGAAGGTATCAAGAAAGTCGATGCCACGCCCGCGCCACGCAAAGAAGAAGAGATGCCCCCAGCCTTCACGCCTACGAAAAAGCGCGTCATCCAAAATCTTGGCTCGTCGATTTACCTCGGCCAAGACGAGGAAGAAGAGGATGAGGACGAAGAAGGCACCGAAGGACCCACGATTGAAGTCCAACGCATGGATTTCGTGGCGAATTCCACCAAAAAACCTAGCAAAATCCACCTCAATTCCGATTTGAAGCCCCGCAAAAAGGCACCTGAACCTGTGCCTGCGCCCGTGGATGAGGAGGATGAAGAAGAGGCTGAACCTGTCGAAATTCAACGCATGGATTTCGTCGCCAACTCCACGAAGAAACCCTCGAAGATCCACCTTAGCTCGGACGTCAAACCCAAGAAAAAACCTGTCGAGCCTAAGATTGAAGATGCGCCTGAAGAAGAACCCGAACCCGTGGAAGTCCCACGCATGGATTTCGTGGCCAACTCGGCGAAGAAGCCTACCAAGATTCATCTAAACTCCGATAAGAAGAAAAAGAAGATTCCCGAGGCACCGAAGGAAGACGTGGTCAACGCACCCGTTTCCATTACGCCTGATTTCACCCCCACGAAGAAATCGCAACCAAGCGCCATCGAGCAAACCGCCTATCAAGAAGAAGCGGAACTTCTCTTCCCTTTGGGTCCGAAGAATCCAAATGCCCGTTTGTTTATCTATTTCCCGAACGATCCCTATGTTCAGGGATTATTCGATGAAGGGAACCGTCGTTTAAGCAAACGCGATAATCTAGGCATCAAAGAAGCCTGTGTGTTCTCGCCGACGATTCCAACGGATGACTGGAAGAAACCTTTCACGTCCTTCGATTTGTCTTCCTGGCGAATCCTCGCCTTAACCGTCGATAGCAACGATAACCCGATGGGCTATCTTCTAGGACATGCTTCCATCAAAGGTTTGTCCGCGATCCTTGATGAAAAAGGCGCCGTGGCGGGAATCTCCTACCAAGGCATCGATATCCGTCGCCCGCACTTCAGCTATAACGAACTTCTCTCCGCTTATGGGATTTCTTTCCCCGAAGGAGAATAGCAATGAAACGTTCTCCCGAAGTCATCCATAAGACCATGGCCGCGATCAAAGGCAAGAACACGGGCATCGAGCTAAAGCTCCGTAAGGCCTTGACCGAGAAGGGCATTCGTTATCGTCTTTACGACAAACATATCCCCGGCCATCCCGATATCGCTTTCCCTGGCCTAAAAGTGGTGGTCTTCTGCGACTCCGAGTTTTGGCATGGCTACCATTTCGAGGAAAACGTCGCCCAGTTAGAAAAACTCGATGCCTATTGGTTAGCGAAGATCCGCCGCAACATCGCCCGCGACGAAGAAGTCAACGCGACCTTGAAAGCGCAGGGGTATACCGTCCTTCGCTTTTGGGGGAAGGAAATCGAAAAAGACATCGACCGCGTCGTCATGACGATTCTAGAAACCCTTGAAGAACGAAAGAAGATCCGCGACTGGAAGGCTTCCATCACCGAACTCACCACGATCACCTATATCGAACGCGACGGGAAATACCTTTTGCTGCACCGCGTCAAAGAGAAAGAGGACATCAACGCCGGCAAATGGATCGGCGTCGGCGGCCATCTTGAAGAAGGGGAAACCCATATCCAAGCGATGAAGCGCGAGGTTATGGAAGAAACCGGATTAACCGTCACCAAATACGAATACATTGGCTATATCGATTTCCTAAATGACCTTTACCCGCCCGAGCGCATGTATTTCTATAAAGTCACTGGCTTCACTGGCGAAGTGAAGGAATGCGACGAAGGCGTTTTGGCCTGGATCGACCAAGACAAGATGATGGATTTGCCGATGTGGGAAGGGGATCGTTACTTCTTGCCCTTATTATGGGAGCTGCGTCCAGGCATCCTAAGGATGAACGTGATCTACCATAATGGCGAACTCATTCGGGCGGAAGGTCCATATTTTCTGCCAAAGAAAAAGAAATAGCCGTTATACTTAGTCTGCTATGGAACAAAGTCGTCCTACCGTTGATATCGATACCGCCGCCTTATATGACCTCTCCTCGGCGTTAGGCCTGATGGTGCGCGTTTTCGAAGACTGGGATAAGGAGATTTTCGCCGAACCGCACGACAAGGCCGTTCCGGGTTTACTTGTCTGCACGTTCTTGCTCGATCGCAGCATCGGGGGAGAACTCTTCAAAGTCGCGTGGGGTTGCTTCCTCGACGTGGCCGCGAAACGTCGCATCTTGCCCGGCACCCCCAAAGAAGTCTGCTGGCCTAGCTGGGACGAAGAAACCCTGAATCACCCTGAATTAATCGCCATCTTTGACTTAGGCATCATCCTAAGCGCCTGGAATTTCGCCGCTAAACAAGACGAGCATCCGCCCGAGATGTTTTTAGGCCCCTTGTTCAACCTTGCGGGCATCATCGTCGAAGGCGTGGAAAAAGGTTACCACCTGCAAGAGAAGCGCCTTGCCGATGCCTATGAGCAACAACGGAAATCCCTCGCCTCCTCGCATGGCAGCGAAGAAGAGTTTAAAATGGCGTTGCAGAAACAGCTCGGCTCGATTGACGATGCCCTGCAAAATCTCCGCAAAAGCGCGCTGAATTAGGAGGAAACATGGACTGGAAGCTACAATTCGTGGAACAGGAAACCCAGCATAAGTTCCTCAATTTCTATACGTTCCATTATTCCGTCGATGGAATGGCTTATCCTTATTTCGTGGCCTCGCGTAACGATAAGGATCACCTTTTGGCGCTTACTCGCGACTATAAGCGCCCCGATGGCGTCCTCATCGTCGCCTTAAAAGAAGAAGGGGAGAAACGCTCCATCCTCATGATCGAGGAGTTCCGCCCCGCGGCGAACGCCTTCGTGCTTGAGTTCCCCGCCGGATTATTGGATTCCCAAGACGAATCGGTGGAACAAACCGCGATTCGCGAATCCTTAGAAGAAGCGGGGGTCGTCCTTAAAGACGTGAAGATCCTTTGCCCGCCTTCGCCCACCTCCATCGGCTTATCCGATGAGATGCTCGCCGTCGTCGAAGGCAAGATCGATTCCGTAAGCGTTGCCCATAAGGAACGCTTCGAAGACATCAATGCCCGCTTCGTGCCCTTAGAAGAGGTGCGCGCCTTGCTTAGTGACCCCAATCGCTTAATCGCCTTGAATGTGCGCCTATGCCTAGAAATCCTACTTGAACGTTATGCCTAAGAAATACAGCCTAAAAGAGAACTTCACCTACCAACCGATGCTCTTCCTCTTGCTCCCCATCGCCTTGTGCGTCCTGGCGAGCTTCCCCGGATGGAGCGAAGGCCGTTTTGCCATCGTTTCCTACGTGGGGGAAAATCCCGTCGAAGCGGGGTCGGTATCGCTTTATGAAGCCTTTAACCAAGTCGGCGGCTTATGCGCGATCATGTTCTCCCTTAGCCTTGGCTTATCCATCTCCGTGGCCATCTATGGTTGCATCGCCGCCTTCTTCCCGAAGCTTCGCGGCGCGGTCTCTTTCTTCGTTCCTGTCTTATGCGCGCTTACCTTCGCCATGGCCTCGGGCGTCTGGGGGCATGTATTACTTGGCTACCGCATCGACATGATCACGACCGACTATTTCCTTTCCATCGACCAGACCGTAACGAAAAGTCATGCGCTGACGCGCACGACCTTGACGTTCTTGCTCTCGGGATTGATTCCCTTCTTGGTTTGGATTTGGTGGATCTGGGCGTTTATTCTACGGTTTCGGATTCGTGCGAAAGCGAAGAGGACTCCGGCGCAATAACGACCATCGCGATGCAAAGTAGCGGCAACCCCGCGTAAAGAAGCAAATACCCGGAATGTAGATGCAGCGACAAAAGAAGCGTCGCAAATTCCAATAGCAGCAACACGCCGAGATATGCCCCGATATGAAGGTATTGGGAAATCGAGGCGTTTTCTTTAATCAGGCGGATCAACGTATAAATCAGATAGAAAAGGATCGGAAGGGCGCTGATCAAGGATTCGAAGAAGCAAACCCAGGCGATGGGAAGGGCGGAAGCTAAGGTGAACGCCGCGGTGGCCCCGCCAACAAGGTTAATCAAAGCGACGAAGAAGGTGGCGCTAACGACCTTGTCGTGGCTTTGGCTACGATAGCCAAACAAAAACCCCTCATCCTGGAATTTCCCCGAGAGGAAATATTCCATGCCGACGAAGATGGGGAAAGGTAACGTAAAGGGGAAGACGGCCCAATAGGCGGGCAAGTCGACGAAGATCTTGCGGCGGTCCAAACCTTGAGCGAAGGTCAACACCATGCCGACGGCGATCAAAATCAGCATCGTGGCGATGAGGATACCGAAGAAGAGTTTTTTGCGCGTCGCGGGTTGCATCTTCACTATTATGGTGGCTCTAGGGCAAGAACACAAAGCTCATTTGCGGCGTTTCCTCCATTTGGAGGACAAATCGCGGGCGAGATAGAGGTGAGGAACCCCTTCGTCGTAGTCGATCGCCCCATCGCCGATTTCATAAAAACCCAGCTTCCGGTAGAACTCCTGCTTATCGAGTTGGCTATGGGCGATGACCTTGTTCGCGCCAAGTTGCTTGGCCTTCTCGCAAAGGAACTCCACCAAATAGGAACCCACCTTTTTGCCACGATAAGGCTTCAAGACGGCGATGCGCCCGATTTGATACGTCGCGGGGTCGATTTTGAGTAACCTTCCCGTAGCAATGGGCGTCTCATCAAGATAAAGCACGAGGCAAACCGCGGTCTTATCGTCTTCATCGAATTCGTTTTGGTAGCCTTGCTCGCGGCAAAACACTTCCTCGCGAATTGCCTTGGAAGCGGGGGAGAGCCCGATGGTGAAGACGGGTTTGACCATGCCGATATTTTACACGAGCTTTCATTTAAGATGAAAAAATAGCGCAGAAGGGGTAGTATGTTGCCATGTATCACCCATTCTGGCGCATCCATCGCAACAAGACCTTCGCGGTCTGCTTCTCTACCTTGGCGGTATTCTCTTTCATCGTCGCTTATCTTATCTATGGCATTGGCTTTGGCTTCCAATATCTCGTCGGCTCGCCCTTTACCATCATCAACCTCGTCTTGACCCTCATCATCTTGGTCATGCTTTTGATCACCAACATCCAGAATGACAACCGCGCCTTCGCGGCCATCATGATGTTGTTTTTCCTGATGGTCTGGGACATGATCATATCGTGGCTGCCCGGTGGCGCGAATTTAGGCAGCGCCTTCGGTGGCAATCCCGGCGCCATGACCTTGGCGATCATCATGCTTGTCGCGGCGGCAGGGGCCATCGCCGTAGGCATCGTGACCTTTATCTTTCTCTTCCGTTACCGCGTGGGGCGGACGAGCTTTGAAAAAACGATGCTATTCTCCAGCATCTTGGTCGGTTGCTTCTCTTTGGAGCAGATTCTTGAAGTCGTCCTCGTCGTCATGCTGATTGGCTTCGAACCCTATTCGTTTGTGTATTACCTCCTATCGAATCTCTCGTTGGTCTTCGCTGGGGTGGCGTGTCTATTCACCTTGCGTCGGCTTCGTCGGTAAGGAAAAGCGTCGTTCTTGTTGCGGGTAGCCGCGGAAGGCTATATATTATGTTTCGCCGCCGGCTTAGCTCAGTTGGTAGAGCAGTCGCTTCGTAAGCGAGAGGTCGGGAGTTCGAGTCTCTTAGCCGGCACCATCGCAAACCTTGGCTTCAATATTGGATATTGAGGCTTTTTTGTTTACCTTTGGATTCTTGTGCGTAATTTGTGAGGATTAAATCCGTATGCGTGCTATCATGAATCCATGAAGAAAAAACTAATCATTTTCGGACTATTCGCTTCTGTTTTGCTCGCGGGATGCTCTGGTGGCGAAAGCCAGTCGAGCGGCGCCTCGAGCCAACAGGCTAGCTCAAGCGCCTCGAGTCAAACAACCTCAAGCGCGGCAAGCTCGAGCCACGGCGCTACTGGCGTGGAAGAAT
>JBGUWA010000181.1:0-1509 GCA_045220635.1 Candidatus Alloenteromonas sp.
TTTTAAGGCGTACATAGCTTTCTATCGGTTGGAGGGGAACATTCTCTTCGTGGATCGAATACTTCTTGGTAAAAGCGATTATCTCAAGACTCTTGGATTGGCATCTGCTTCTGAAAATGATTTTCAATGAAAGCGGGGGCTGTTCGAAAACCTAAAAGGTGAATGACAGCCCATAAAGAAACTAAGCCCTCTCCGCGATGATTGGAGAGGGCTTTTCCTTGTCGCTTATTTCGAGCGAGACAGATAGTCGTAATGGTCAAACGTGACGATGGGGCCGATATCCTTTTTGGTCATTTCGCCGGTTTTTATGTTGCAGAAGTCATTTCTAAGGCTTGTGCTCAATCCATGCCAGGTATAGAAATCGGTGTATTTCTTTAGGTTCTCGGTGAAGGTATGGATGTCGGTTAACGCCTTTAAGTACTTCGTGCCCCAATCCCTAGCGGTATAGGTGATGCCGCGGATGAAGAAAGAAATGCCTCCAAAGGGGAAGGTGACGTAGAGGGAGTACTCGGAATGAGAGTTGTATACTTTGATACGGCGGAAGGTAAAATCGCTGGCGTTGCGGTACCCGATGAGCTTCTTTATCTCGGCGTCGGGGATCAACGAAGCGGAGACCGGTTCGAAGGTGGCAAATTTTCCGGAAGCGTCATAGGGCACTTCGTTGTCGCTTGCGGTATGGGCCAAGGTGACCTTGCCACCTTTGGTAAAGGCGTTCACCAACTCCAAAACGGCCTTATAGTCGGCATTTTGATAGGCGTTATACCCCTTAAGTTTCGTGATTAATTCCTCGAGTTGGGCTAGGTCCTCTTTCAATCCTAAGACAAGGCGGTCGACAAGAGCCTTATCGCCGTTATTGTTGTGGGCGGCCATGTAGTCTTCGCGGATCTGCACTACTTTCTTCAGCCTTTCGAGACCTTCTTTGGTATCGAGATTCGGCGAAGGGGAATACTCAGGGAAGGGAACGTAATATAGGCTTGGTTTCCTTAGTTCATTCAATTCTTGGGTCAAGGCGCGAAGCTTCGAAAGATATGGCGCGGCGGCTTCGCTATTCTTTTTTCTTTCCGCTTCCGCCGCCTCGCGGGCACGACGGGCGGATTCTTCTTTTTCTTTCTTGCGCTTTTCCTCTTCCGCCCATTCCTTATCGATGGCCAAAGGAGTGCCGCAGTAGGGGCAGAAACGGATGGAATGGTCTTCGAATTGGCGAAGGCATTTGTAACACTTTTGCATCGTGATCTCCTTTTAGGCTTTTAGGTCTTTGCCAATGCGACGAAGCGAATCGTCGCTTAATAAGCGGTCGAGGGAATCGCGGCTATCCACGACGACGTTTTTAAGGTGGAAGTGGAGGCGAGATAAGATCGCTTCGGATTCGCCTTGGGGATTCTTGTAGTCGGAATCGTCATAACCATTCGCCTCTTCCTCAATCAAGGCGACGAGGTGGCGACGGAAGTAGGTGAGGATGGCTTCCTCGATCCAGACGTCGCTTTCCTTGGCCAAGTCCTTCTTTAATAA
>JBGUWA010000182.1:0-2354 GCA_045220635.1 Candidatus Alloenteromonas sp.
CTTATTTCCGGACCGGGAAAACCTTGCCGTTAGAATTCCGTAAGGGGATGCTTAAGCGTCTTAAGGAATCGGTTCTTGCCCATCAACAGGAAATGGAAGAGGCCCTAAAAATCGATTTGGGGCGTTGCGATACCGAAGCCTATCTTTGCGATGTCGGACCGGTCATCTTGGAAATCAACGAAGCCATTCATGGTCTCAAGAAATGGGCGAAACCCGAACGTCATTTTAGCGGGTTGCTCGCCTTCCCCTCGATGACGACGCGCGTTTATAAGATGCCTTATGGCGCAGCCTTGATCATCTCGCCGTTTAACTTTCCGTTCTTGCTCTCCTTGGGCGTACTTAGCGCATGCATCGCCGCGGGGAATACCGCCGTGATGAAGGCTTCCTCCAAATCGAAAGCCTCAACCGAATGCCTGAAACACATCATCGCCGATGCCTTCCCTGAAGAATATTGCGTCGTGATCGACGGTGGGCATGACGTCGCCGATTTTTGCCTCGAAGAACGTTTCGACAAGATTTTCTACACCGGTTCGCCGAAAGTTGGCGTCCACGTCATGGAAATGGCAGCGAAGAACTTAACGCCCGTGGCGTTGGAGCTTGGTGGGGAGCAAGGCAACTGGGCCATCGTCCGTAAAGACGCGGATTTAGCCGATGCCGCGAGGAAAATCGCCTTCTTCAAAATCACGAACTCCGGTCAGATTTGCATCAACATCAACCAAGTTGCCGTGGCCGAAGAAGTCGCGGATCAATTCATCGAATGCCTTAAGAAAGAGATCATTCGTCAAATCGGCGAGAAGCCGTTGGAGAACGAAGAATATCCACATCTTATCTCTTCTAGCGCGTATTCCTGGTGTGCGAAGGAAGCCGAGGAATATCGCGATCGCATCGTCTTTGGGGGTCATGGCGATCCCGAAACGAATCGTTATGAGCCAACGCTGATTTATCCTGTCGGCACCGAAGAGCCCATCGTGAACCATGAGCTCTTCAACCCGTTATTGCCCATCGTTCCCTTTAAGGACGCGGAAATCGAAGACTTGCTTAAGAAAATCGAGGCGCGGGAACATGGCTTGGCGCTCTATCTATTTACCAAAGACAAGAAATGGGCTAAACGCGTCATGTCCTCGAGCCAATATGGCGGAGGCTGCGTCAACGAGGTTTGCATTCACCTCATGGTCAAAGGCGTTCCGTTTAATGGTACGGGGCATTCCGGCATGGGCGCCTACCATGGCGAATGGGGCTTCCGCGAATTCTCGCATCCGAGCACGGTGCTCTTTGGCAAGACCCACATGAACCTGTCCTTGCGGGAACATCCCTATGGCAAGGGCGAAAAGAAAAACCTCCTGCGGAAGTTCTTCAAGTGATCGATTCTTGGATCGGCGATGATCAAACATCGCCCTTTCTTTCGCTTTCCTCCTCTTTGTTTGAGGGGTCTTTGTTGATGCGCTCGGGAATCGCGTAAGAAAGGATCAAGGCGATCAGGAACATGTTCGCGACGGGATTTTGCAGGACGAGGAACACGAAATTAAGGAAATCCACGTCAAAAGTATTCGCGAAGAAACTCGGGACCAAGGTTAAGCCATAGCCTAAGCCGATGGAGAGAGAAAGAATCATGATGTTCTTCCGCGAGAATCCAAGCTTTGATGCCATCTGCATGCCGATGACGACGATGGAAGCGAAGAGCATGAGCATCGTGCCGCCTAAGACGGCTTTTGGAATCGTCATGAGCACGCTGGCGACGGGCGGGAAGAAACTGGCGATGAAAAGCAGCAACGCGCCTTGGAAGATGACGAAACGATTCACGACTTTGGTTTGGCCGACGATGCCGACGTTTTGGCTGAATGTCGTCAGAGGCATCGTGCCAAAGAAACCGGCCAGAGCGCTAGTGAGTCCATCCGCGGCAATGCCGCCAGCGATTTCCCTGCCTGTGGGTTCGCGGTTTAAGCCCGAAGCGGTAAGGCTAGAAATATCGCCAATGCCTTCGGTGGTGGCGACGACGTAAATCAAAAGCACGGTGAGGATGGCGCCGATTTTGAAGTTCTCCCACGATACGTCGATCAAGGTGAAGAAGGGACGAGGAACATCAATGAAATCGGTCACCTGGTGGAACGAAAGGGAGGAGAAGTCCACCATGTTGTTGTAGGGGATGAAACATAAAGCAACGATATAACCAACGGCTAAGCCAAAAAGGATGGAGATGTTCCGCCATACCCCTTTGACGAAGATTTGCCATAAGATGCCAGAAATTAGGGTGATGAACGCCACAAGAAGATAAGGCCAAGCGACATCGAAGCGGTAAACGTCATTGACGACGACCCCAGGAACACTTAACGACAAGAAATCTTGGATGCCCACGC
>JBGUWA010000183.1:0-2768 GCA_045220635.1 Candidatus Alloenteromonas sp.
CCAGAATTTGGATTTGGCTTCCATCTGCAACCGCTTCCGCGATTTCGCCTGCTCGCAGATGAGACTTTACTACACCATCGACGTGGTGCGCCAATTCTTCTCCGCCATGGGCACGGGCAAATTCATCATCCTCGAAGGTATCTCCGGCACCGGCAAAACCTCGCTTCCGTATTGCATGGGCCGCTTCTTCCAGCATAGCTCCGCCATCTGCGCCGTCCAGCCCAACTGGCGTGACCGTTCCGAACTTTTGGGCTACTATAACGACTTCACCAAGAAATTCACCGAAACTTCCTTCCTCGCGGCCGTTTATGAAGCAAGCTTCCGCGACGATCCGTTCATCATCGTCCTCGACGAAATGAACCTCGCCCGCGTCGAATACTACTTCGCCGAATTCCTCTCCATCATGGAAATGCCGCGCGCCGAAGAATGGCTCGTCGACGTCATCGCCGGCGGTCGCGAAGACGACCCCAAACACCTCGAAGGCGGCCGTTTATTGATCCCGCAGAACATCTGGTTCGTCGGCACCGCGAATAACGACGACTCCACCTTCACCATCACCGATAAGGTTTATGACCGCGCCATGTCCTTGTTCTTCGAGAACAAAGGCCAACCCTTCGAAGCCCCCTATACCGAGGCTTGCCCCATCCGCGCGCAATATCTTATTGATTTATATGAACAGGCGAAGAAGGACCACCCGATGTCGCAAGAGGTCTATGAGAAGTTCATGGCCCTCGACGATTTCGTCATCGAGAAGTTCCGCCTCGCATTCGGCAACCGTATCATGAAGCAACTCCAGGCCTTCGTTCCTTGCTACGTCGCCTGCGGCGGCACCGAACTCGACGCCCTCGACTATTGCTTCAAGTCCAAAATCCTCAAGAAATTCGAAGTCTTGAACGTCGGCTATCTCCGCGACGAGCTCCTCGAACTCCAAGACAAGCTCACCGAACTCTTCGGCGAGACCGAGTTCCCCATGTCTCGCGCCAAAATCGCCCTCTTCCTCAAGATGTCCAAATAACCAAATAACCGTCGGAGGCCTCCCCCATGGAACAGAAAGATGTCACCCTGCCCGGCGTGCGGATTTCGCCCGTCGATGAAGTGAACGAGAAAGCCGATATTCCCGAAATATCGGGTCTTTCTAACGCCTCCGCGCGCATGAGGAAAGAAAGCCGCAATGCCTTCAAAGACCCCGCCCTCGCCAAAGTCAAAAAGACCATCCAGCAAGGCGAGAACCGTTTCCGCCAAGTCGGCCGCGTCGAAGTCAAAGCCTTCGATTCGACTTTCGTCGGCGCTTTGGAAACCGGTCTAGAAGCCATCGGCCGCATCTTGGCCAACCCTCGGACCTTCATCAAGGAAACCACCGAGATCGAAAACGTCGAGAAAGCCAAGAAAGTCTCCACCGTCTCCATCCAGCACTTCGCCACCCATTCGCAATACCTTCGCACCATCCAGGAAAACGGCGAAGTCATCCCCGACAAGATCCTCACCATCCACAGCGAAACCAACACCGCGATTTACGAAAACCGTTTCGTCATGACCCTCATCAAACGCGCGCTTTCCTTCACCGAGCAGCGTTACAACTTCGTCCGCGACCATGGCGAGACCCGCGACTCCGACGAACTCTTCGTCCATTCGAAATCCCTCTTCAACGGCGTCGAATACGAAGTCGCCATGCGCGTCCGCGCCTCCGTGCCTTCCGCCGATGCGGGCGAATCCGCGAAAAACGAGGCGATTTTGCGTAGATTAAACGAGTGCAAGCGCCGCTGCGCCGACTACTTAAGATCGTCATTCATGACCCAAATGAAAGGCGCCAAAGACGTCACCTCGCCCGTCCACATGACCAACATGTTGCTCAAGCACCCCGATTACCATGCCGCCTATGAGCTATGGGAATTCATCGAGCAATATGATTCGCTCGGCGTCACTTATGACGTTCAGGAATCCCTAGGAGGCTTCGACGAAGATTACCTTTCGAGCCTCTACGAAGTGGTGTCGCAAGCCGTCTTGCAGTTCCACACCCGCCATGTGGGCATCGCTTCCGCGAACCCCGATGACGACAAGCTCAAGAAAGTCACCCCGACCATCATCTTCGACATGGACGACGTCAATTATGACGATGGCAAGTTCCTTTATGACGCTTACCCCGAAGCCGACGTTCCGGTCGATCCCACCAGCGTCATCCTCGAAGAAGAACGCAAACAAGTGGTCTCTGAGAAACTGAACCATTTGCAAGGCCAGGAAATCGCCCGCGTCAAAGTGGAAAAGACCATCCGCCGCGACAAAGACCGCATCGCCTATGAAGGCGCGAAAGGACGCGACGAAAAGAAAGCCGTCCTCGAAGCCAAGGAAAAGGAAAAGCGCGACCTCTTAGCCAAGCAAGAAGAGGAAAAGCGCCTCGAAGAAGAAAAGCAAAAAGCCGCGGCGCTTGAAGCCATGAAGGAAGAAGAGCGCCTCGCCTACGAAGAAGCCAGAAGGAGAGCCGAGGGTCGTAAATGAAGAAACGCAAGTGGCTTTCCTATACCATCGATGGGATTCTCATCGCCTTAATCGCTTTTTTTGGATATATCCAAATCTCGATGATGGCGACCAAATCCAGCAACTTCGGCGTGCCGATGGCGTTTGGACAGTCCTTCCTCTACGTTTCCACCGAATCCATGGATAACCCCGAAGCCGGCGATCTAGGCAAAGGCTCGGGCATCATCATCCAGAAAGTCGACCCCGCGAGCCTAAAGATCTCCAATAAGCTCGAAGACCCCGAGACGGGCAAGATC
>JBGUWA010000184.1:0-8315 GCA_045220635.1 Candidatus Alloenteromonas sp.
CGTTAGGGTTATTATGCCATAGAAGGCGCGTTTTTGCTTTGCAAAATCGCTCGGATTGGCCTAGCTTAAAGCAAAAACCAGACCCGCGGTCTGGCTTGCGATGGTTTTAGGGAAGGTTACCAACGGTTATAGACTTTTTCGGCAAAGCCCGGCAAATCGTTGATTTCAAACGTTTGCCCCTCGACGCGGATCACGCCTTTGAAGGTGCCAAAGACCTGATGCTGGTTGGAACGAAGGATCAGGAGGTTCGTGTCGCTATGACGGTCATAGACGGGGGTGAAGACCATGTCGATGTCGCCGTTATTGGAACGGAAGGTCCATGGACGCAGGAAATCGTCGCGGCCGAACCCTTTCATGGGGATATCCATCTTCACGTCGTCGAGCTTATAGGCCTTGTCGTCGACGAAAAGCATGTTTTCGGTGGCACGGCTATTGCTACCAAAGCCATAGCCGAGGTTAAAGCCGATCGTGTGACCGTCTTGTTTGGCGTTCATCGAAGACCAATACCATGTGTTTTTGTAGGTCCAAACGCCCCTGCCCCAGTCAAGCACCGCATAGGTATCGCGGTTGAAGTCATACATGTCTTCGCCAACCTTCGCGTAACCCCCGACGAGGAGGTTATTGATCTTTTGGTTGTAATAGAAATGACGCGGTTTTTCCCATGGGGTGGCGATCACCATCGATTTGCCAACCGTTTCCATCAACGTCAAATCGCAACGGAAGAGACGTTTGGCCTTATCGAACTTCTCCATGGAGCAAAGAAGGCGGCGCTTGTTCCCTTGATGAAGGAATTGCATCGAGAAACCCTTCTTCTTGTCTTCGAACACCACGTCGCCCATCCGCGAATCCACCGGCATGCCAAGCTTCCCATAAGGGAAGAGGCCAATGACCGATTTGGTGACGTCGTAAGGATGGTCGCCAAAGACCAAAAGACTGACCGAGGCCATCGACATGTAACCGTTATCCGCGACCGTCAAGGCCACGCCATAATCCCTGTTGCCGATATAGTAATAATCCCATTCCTTGATGCGGCCTTTGCCCACCTTGATGGCTTCGCGTTGGTAATGTTTGACCAAAGAAAAGGCATACCCCGCTTCGGAGAGGTTGCCATGTTCGTTAAGCAGAGGTCCAGGAGAAAGAAGATGTTGTTCCATAACGACATTATCTTACGCGCAATAGGAAAGCTTCGCATTCATATATTGCACGACATTGCCGGTTTCTTCGATGCCTTCTAACCCGAAAAGGCCTGCAAAACCCCGATATTTTTCGCCATCAAGCACTTCGGACTTATATTCGTCCACATCGGCGAGGTAACGTTGCTGATAATCAAGCAAAGAATAGGAGACGTTATCGTTGGAAAGGATCGTCGCGTCATAGAGGTTGGAACGGCTATTGCATAAGGTCCAATCGTCAAGAGGACGAAGATGTGTCATGTCGTGCCCCATGTCGAGCCCCAAGCACCAATCCCAGTCATAAGGAAGGAACAAAGCTTTGCCATCGCTAGGTCTAAAGTACACATAGAAGTTATTCATGTTGTAGCGTTGGTCATCGAAGCCACCAAGAAGATACGCCACCGCGGAGAAGGAAAGGAATTCCTCGACGTCAATGGTTCTTTCGAGCAAGTCTTTGCCCTCGCCATCATAAACGCAACGCCAAAGCGAGTGGATCAAGTTGGCCATCTTGGAGAAATCCGCGCCTTCCCCTAGGTCATCGTTGGTCTTCAACTGATAGCAAGGCACGTAGAAGTTGTAATTGTCCTCGACGCCGATCTTGCCTTTGCTTAGGCGCGTTCCGGCGTTATCGCCTTCTTTTTCGATCGCGCCGCTACGGGAGAAATCGGCTTTGCCCATCGCGTTGTAGACGCATTTATAGAGGTCGCCTTTGGCCTCGTCTTTGCTTAGACGGCGCTTTAAGAACTGCTTATCGATCGGCTCAATGACTTCGGCGGCGTAAGAAAAACCCGTCTCCCCATCGGTCAAATTGACCACGCATAGGCTTGCTTTCGGAGCCAAAATGCCCTGCTCCTCGAAGCAATGGTAGGCATAGATCTCGCGCACCGCGGAATAATCTTCGCCATCGACGTTTCGGGGCACGTATTTGAGGTCGAACTTGTCTAAGCCAAGGAACTTACGGTCTTTCCGCTCGGTACGTTCTTTGGATTTTCCCGTCCAATCGACGCGGAACTTCGCCAAAGCGGGGTCGTTATAGATTTCCGAATCAAACGTGGCCTTCAGGTTCACCTTGAAGTGCACGGGGCCAAAGAATTGCCCGTTTTGATAGAATTCCGCGCGGCTCGTGTTGCCTTTCATGCGCACGCCCGCGTCTTCATAGACATAGACCTTGCCTTGGTATTCAAAACGCACCGTCATCGGCAGATAGGCGTCATTGAACTTCATGTCCTTGTAACACTGGTTGTCCGAAATAAAGGAAAGCGCCTCTTTGCTCCCCTCGATCGTGATCTCTGGCGTCTTATCGGGGGTGAAGAAATCCAAATAAGTGTCTTCCGGCGCGGAAATCGAAGGATAGGACGTCGAAGCGGGTGGGCTATACATAGAAAGCGAGGAATAGAAAGAAGACGATGAGGTCGAGCTGCCGCAAGAAGCTAGCGCAAGCGCGGCAAAGGCCAGGAATAACGGGTAACTTTTCATAACGGAATCCTCTTATATATCTTATTGAAGGAGATGCGTGGCCAGGTTCACCGCTTCTTCATCGAAGGCTTGCCCTGCCACTTTATCGATCGCGTAGGAGAAGCGAATGGAATCTTCTTCCCCAAAGCGATTCTCATAGGAACAGGCGATGCTGACGCGGCCAAAATCCTGATTCAGGCATAAATACCATTCCGCGAAGGCATCCGGCACCGGCTCGAGATGATACGTCAAGATATCGTAATAATCTGCCGTTTCTCCCGTAGGCGTGAAGTTCATCTCCTCGAGCAAGACCAATAGCCGCCCATCGTCGTCGAACTCATATAGGACCTTTTCATGATGAAGCTTGACGTTGCAGTATGTGGCGCCCTCCGCTTCAAGCAAGAAGTTCTCGATGGAGGCGGATTTCCTAGCTTCCCCCGCGTCTTCTTCTAGAGCCACCACCACTTCGTCGATGCGTTTATCGACGTAATCGGTCAACGCGGCGGCTTTATCCGCGTCGAAGGTATAGAAGAAAGATTCGAGTCGGCCTAGCGCAGCTTTATAGTCCACCTGGACGTGGCCATCGCCCCATACGCGCATTTCCGCGTAGTTGGGCCCCGCGGTAGAAGGGGAACGCAGGATGTGGTACGTAAAATATCGTTCGGACTTCGGCGAGATCTTGTCCGTCATCGTAAAAGGCGCGGCCTCTAGCACGGCGTCTTTGATCTTGAGCTCATAGTCCATGATCGAGGACTCTTTGGACGAGGAAGCGACCTTAACGTAATGATGGACTCGGGCGTGTTCAAGGAAGAGCTCGGGGGTGTAATATTCGCTCCAGCCATCACTAGAGAAACAACCCGTCAACGCAAGCGCGGCAGGGAGAATCGATAATAGGGACAATCTCTTGATGCATCTCATAGGAAGATTTTACCGCTTCGCGAAGAAAAGCCGAGCGTAAAGCGCTTTACGCGCGCAAGTAAATGGAAGTCATAAACAAAAGTTCCCGATGTGGAACACCAGGAACGACGTTTTCTTTTGGCGGAGGCGCCGAGATTCGAACTCGGGCTGGCTGTGACACCACTGTCGGTTTTCAAGACCGATCCCTTCAGCCGCTTGGGTACGCCTCCGTGACGGGAAGATTTTGGGTTTTTAGGGGAGTAAAGTCAAGAAGCAAAGCCCACTGCCCATAGGACGAAAAAATAACCCGAAGGTTATCTTTTGCGAAGTTGGTGCCCCCACCCTTAGTCGAAAAGAGGTCTGATCCTTACCATGGATCCGTTCTACCGCTGAACTATAGGGGCGGTATGCCAATCGAGCTCGCTACAAACTCGGCCGGCACGCAAGATTATAGACAGGCGCAAGGGGTGTGGCAACAAGAAATTAATCCTCGATGGCTTCCCCATGCAGGTCATAGACGAAGGCGCCGGTGATTTTCACTTTCGCAATGTCGCCTAGGGCCAGTTTCTTTTTGCTGGTGAAGAAGAGATTGCCATCGATGTCATCGGGCGCGTTCCAATAGGAACGAAGGCGGTACTCGCCTTCCCTAGGACCCGCGTCGATCACAAGCCCCTCCATCACTTCGCCGATGTGGGATTTGTTGAGCTCATAGGAGATTTTCCGCTGGCAAGCCATCAGCTCGTTCATGCGCCGCTGCTTGGTGGATTCGCGGACGCGGTGCGGCAACGTCGCCCCATACGTGCCTTCTTCGGGGGAATAGGTGAAGCAACCCATGTGGTCGAAGCGAATGTCTTCGAGGAACTTCAACGTTTGCCGTTGGTCTTCGATGGTTTCGCCCGAGAAACCGGCGATCAAAGTCGTGCGCAGGATGGCGTCGGGGCACTTCTTTTTGATCTTATGGAAGAGCTCGACGGTCTCTTTTTGGTTGCAATGCCGACGCATTAGCTTGAGCAGCTTATCCGACGCGCACTGCACCGGGATATCAAAATAATGGGCGATGACTTTGGATGAGGCGATCAAGTCGATGAGCTCGTCGCTGATTTCGCTTGGATAAAGGTAAAGCAAGCGAATCGAATAGAACCCCATCCCCTCCAAAGCGCGCAAAAGGTCGCAAATGTTGGGTTTTTTGTTCTCAAAATCCATCCCATAGACGGTCGTGTCTTGGCTAATAAGAGAAATCTCTTTGACGCCTTTTTGCAAAAGATATTGGGCTTCTGCAAGGATTTCGTCATAAGGACGCGACTTGAAACGTCCGCGAATCAAGGGAATCGCGCAGAAGGAACAGAAGTTGTTGCAGCCTTCGGAAATGCGGAGGTAAGCGCAATAGGAATCGGTGGAGATGACGCGCCGAAGCGGGTGCATCGGAAGGATGTCCTCTTCCCCCGTCAGCTCGGCAAGGTATTGATGAAGTTCCCCATAGTCTTTGATGGCGACGATGAGGTCGGCTTCGGGGATTAGCTCTTTGAGTTCTTCGAGGTAGCGTTGCGCCAGACAACCCACCACCACGACTTTGGCTTTGTACTTGGCTAAGCCAAGAATGGTGTCGATGGACTCTTGCTTGGCGGAAACGATGAACCCGCAGGTATTGACGATGATGAAATCCGCCTCCGAGAGCACGGTCGTGAAGGCGAAGCGGTCATGCGGAAACATGGCCAAAATCATCTCGGAGTCGACTAAGTTCTTCGCGCATCCGAGCGAAATGAGTCCGATTTTCTTCATGGTTTAGTTACGTTTGGAATCGCGGATCAGGTCTTTGAGGAAGTCCTTACGGGCGAGGAAATCTTCGAACGAGACGAGTTTCCAGGTCCAGTTGCGATCGTCGACGGTGCCTGGGACATTGGTACGGGCATGGACGTCGAGGTTGAGGATATCTTGCATGGACAAGACGGCGAGTTTGGCGGGTTTACGCATGCAATACGTCATCATGCGGTCCACGACGGTGCCGTTAACGATGCCAAGTTCGCCAAGGCAGTGTAGCCACGCGGCCTGCGCCTTTTCGGGCATCAGGTAGAAGTAAGAAAGCATCGTGTCGTTATCGTGGGTGTCGAGATACGCGACGGAGTTCTCGCGGTTCCAATCGCCTTTCTTGAGGAGTTCGCAATCCTCGAAGGTGAATTCGATGACGTTCATGCCTGGGAAGTCATAATGGTCGCGAAGTTCAAGAACTTCGGGGCGGAGGTCGCCAAGGTCTTCGGCGATGATCTCAAGGTCGGGATACTTGCCAAGCAAGGTATCGAAGAAGAGGTATCCGGGAGGTTCTTTCCATTGCCCATCCACCGCGGTCGGGCACGAAGCGGGGATTTCCCAATAGGTGTCGAATGCACGGAAATGGTCAAGGCGGAGGATATCATAAAGGCACGCATTGAGATGAATGCGGTTGATGATGAATTCGAAGCCATTCTCTTCGAGAAGCTTCCAGTTGTAGATCGGGTTGCCCCAGCGCTGGCCGATCTCGGAGAAATAATCCGGGGGTACGCCCGCGACGACGGAGGGCAAATGGGTTTCCGGGTCGAGGAGGAAGGTGCCTTGGTTGGCCCAAACATCGCAAGAGTCGAAGCCGACATAGAAGGGGATGTCGCCGATGATTTTGATGCCTTTGGCTTTCGCGTAGTCGTGGATGGCGTTCCACTGCGCATAGAGAACCATCTGCAGCCAAATTTCGAAATTGCAGGCTTCTTTGTCTTCTTTGGAAAGCGCAGGGCGAGACTTGATCCAGTCTTGGACTTCCTGCGGCCATTCGTTCCAAGAAGAGGGATAACGACGCTTGAAGGTCATGAAGACCGACCAGTCGGCGACCCAAGGATGGCTCTTCTTGAATTCTTCGATCTTGTCGTAGCCATTGGCCTTGACGAAGTTGGCGTAGGCTTGCTTCAAATACGGGAACTTGAAGGCCTTGACCGCGTCATAATGGACTTTCGGCGCATCGGCGTTGAAAGAAGGAACGCTTTCAAGCAAGCCCTCTTCCACCAAAGCGTCGAGGTCGACGAATTGCTCGTCGATGGCGAAGCTCGAATAGGGTTGGTATGGCGAGTTGCCATAGCCCAAAGGATTCAAGGGCAGAATCTGCCAGACCTTGAAGCCCATCTTGTGGAGTTGGTCGATGAATTCCTTGGCTTCTTTGCCGAAGTCGCCAACGCCATGCGGGGAAGGCAAAGCCGTGACAGAGAGAAGGATTCCTGCGGAACGATTGATCATAAAAGTACCTCGTCTATTAGTGTATCACCTTATGTCGCGCTGGTGTGCATGGAGCTTACGCATTTTTCGTTTTTGCCGCCATGCCAGGATGTCGAGTTTCATCGCCTTATGCTCAAACGGCAACGTCATAAACGGTCCGACGATGCACGTGGCGATGGCAATGAAGGGCAAAATCCAGATGACAGGCGTGAAATAGAGCACCCCGTCATAGTGGAACGTCATTAACCCCGGGATCAAATACGGGTAGATCCAACTTAGGATCTTATCCGTCGAAGGTTGGGGTCCGAACTGCATCGATTGATTGGCGATTTGCTTGTCGGCGTCGGCGATCGCAAAGCGGTTGAGGACGCCATTGGGGCCAATCCATTCATGCGGGAACTTGTCGAATTTCAAGATGGGGCCGAAGAGGAAGACGTGCGCGGTGATAAACGTCAAGGCCAAGCCATAGATCAAAGGAATCGACCATAGGCGTTTCCAGTCCAAGCGATGAAGCCTTTGGTCCACCATGACCAAAGGCACCACCACTAACGGCAAATGGCAAAGGTAGAAGCGTGCAGTCTCCGTCGCATAAGGAAGCGCCGGTAAGTCGTGACGGATCGCGCCGGTAGGCATCAAATACACCGCCACGCCAGAGATTAATCCGATATAGAAGAGATAGTCTTTGAAATGCTTGTTGCCGAACATGTAAATGAACGGCCCAAAGAAGATGAGCCACGCGCAAAGATTGGGGAAAAGCGAATCGCATAGCCCCTGTGGCAACCATTCAAGATAGGTAGGCAAGAATTGCTTAAGGAAGTGAAGCGCGAAATTACCCCAGAGCAAGCAAAGGATGTAACGATGGGCGAACTTCTGTCCGAGCTTGCGGCAAAGGAGTACCGATCCGACGGTGATCCCCGCCATCAAAAAGAGAAAGAAGAAATACCAAAAATTGCCAAACTCGACTAACGACGGGTAATAGGTGGTCGCTTCAGGCATGGTTTATTTCACTTCGCGAGCACCGCCAGGGAGGAAGGAAACGGATTTGACGTTTTCTTCCCCGTAATAACGGGCCATGTTCTGAACGAATTCCTTTTCGTCGGCGGGATAGACAAAGCAGATGATGCCGCCGGCAAAGCCGCCGCCCATGATGCGGGCGCCGCCATGACCGATGATGCGATTGGCCACGTCCACCGCTTCCTGCGGCGAATGATGGTAGTTCCCCGCGACCATCGTGTTGGCCAAAAGGGCATGCGAGGATTCTTGGGAAAGGCGAATGTCTTGGATGAAGGTGGCCGTGTCGTTTTCCAAAATCGCCTTCTTGGCTTCTTTGACGCGTTCGCATTCATCGTAATAATGCTGGGCGCGGAGTTTGGCGCGTTCGGACACCGCGAGATTGGGCTTGCACGCCGCTTTCATGAACTCTTCGCGAGAAGACTGCGAAAGCTTTTCGACGCCAAGCAAATTGACCGCGACCGATTTCATGTCCGCGGGGATGGCCGCGTAGTGACCGGTCAGATTCGCGTGGCTTGAACCCGTGTTGATGAGGACGGGGCGAAG
>JBGUWA010000185.1:0-3854 GCA_045220635.1 Candidatus Alloenteromonas sp.
CGGTCGTTATTTATAACCTTGGCTTACTGACCTTCCGACAACGCTCAAGGGAAATCGCCACGCTTAAGGTGCTGGGCTTCCATACCATCGAAATCGCGATTAGCCTTTTGGTCGAGGTCCTCGCCATGGCGTTTGTCGGCGTCACCGCTGGTTTGCTGATTGGCTTCCCCTTCATGAAACTCGTCTTGGAAATCAACGAAGTCGAAGTCATCCACTTCATCTATATGATTTATCCATCCACCTTCATCTTCGCCGCGGTATTCAGCATTGGCATCGTTTTGATCGTCAATGGCTTCTTCTCCTATCGCGTGAAGAAGATTAAAGCGATGGAATCCCTCAAATCCGTCGAATAGAAAGGAGAGCCCCATGAAACCGTATCTGTCTCTATTCTTAGCTTCCCTCGTCGTTCCTCTTGCAGGCTGCGGAAAGGAAAACACCGTCACCGCCATCGCTTTCGACAAGACCGCCTATGTTTTGGAAGTGGGTGAACAAGTGACCGTGAACATCCGTTATACCGGTTCGGGAAAGACCGCGAAGTTCCTCTCCTCCAACGAGCTTGTGGCGACGATCAACGAACAAGGCGTCATCACCGGAATCGGACACGGCGAAGCGACCGTCTTCGCGGTTTGCAACGACATCATCGCCCGTGCCGTCGTCATGGTTTCCACCGACCCCGTCGTCGATAAGATTTACCAAAGCAAAGGCACGGTATCCCTTGGGGCGAACTTCCCCGCTTTTAGCCTACAAGGAACCTTGACCTCTCCGTTTACTTTCATCACGGGCAATAACCCCTTGCAGACCTGCTATTTGGAGCATGAGCTTCCCGAAAAGCAAATCATGCAGACCTTCTTGGATTTCATGGATTCGCCTTTCATTCAGGAAAACCCCAACTTCAAGGTTCCCGAAGCCTATGGCATCTATAAGACCGCGATCGAAGAACTTCTTGCCAAGGAAGGCAGTTATTCCGTCCGTCACTTGATCAACGAAAACCATTTGACGAGCTATTTCTACGCCGAAAAAGCCTATGTTTCCAAGGCGGATATCGATATCACCGAATCCTTGAAGACCGCGAAGCTCATCGGACTGGTCATGGAATCCAACCTTGGCTCAATGACCTTGACCGACCTCGTCAAATTCATCAAGAAACACGTCGATGAAGGCGAGCAAGTCCATGAATACAAGGACCTCAAGCTTCTTTATGGGGCTTTGGAGAACGCGACCTTGTCCACCGTTAGCCAAGAAAACGCCTTGACCTTGAAAGTCACCATCGGCGAAGGTTTCGGCGCCTGCCTTTCCGATTATCTTGGCAATCCGTCTTGGGGCGAGCTCGCCAAACTCAAATCCATCGATCTGGAGTCGGGTCTCATTAACCGCAAAGACCATTACGAAATCGATTCCCTTAAGGTGCGTCTCGCCGCGGATATGTTCGGCATGGAAAACACCATCAACGCTTCGCTTTCGGTGCCGGAAGACCGCGAGCTTCTCCCCGAAGACGCCTTAACCAAAATCGTGGATGAATTAAAAGCCCTCGGCTAAGCCTTTCTTTGCAATAAGATGTTCCATTATTGCATAATAGACACGTGAAGATTCTCAAACAACTGGCCTTGATTATCGCCTTTACCCTCATCGGGAATCTGATTTCCTATGGCCTTTCGTTTACGCCCGTGAATTTCCCTGGCTCGCTGATTGGCATGATTTTGCTTTTCATCTTCTTGTTGACGGGTCTAGTCAAAATCGATTCCATTCACGAAGTGGGCCAATTCTTCATCGATAACATGGGCATCTTCTTCGTGCCCGCGAGCATCGCCATCTTAAAGCAGCTTCAACTCATCTCCGAGATTTGGTGGAAGCTTTTGATCATTATCTTAGGCGCGTTCCTCATCTCCTTCACCGCGACCTATTACGCGGTCAAACTTACGCTTTACTTGCAACAACGTCACCGCGAGAAAAAAGCGCAAAAGCAAGAGGAGGCCGAGTCATGATCGCCTTCTTCACGAGTCCTTTGTTCTATTTGTTCCTAACGATCGCGATTTACGCCTTGTTCGCGTTTTTGGCGAAGAAGTTCAAGACCGCCTTATTCAATCCGCTTCTTTGGACCATCGTCTTCCTCGTTGGCTATATCCTATTGATTGTCTTCCTCGACAAAGGCGGCTTGGCCCAGGAATTCCTCGACGCCGAAGTGGAGAACTATCAACGTTCGGTCAATATCCTCGATATCCTCCTCGCTCCGGTGACCGTGGCGTTGGCGTTGCCCTTATATCTAAACCGCCACGTCTTAAAAGAGAACTGGCTTCCGATCTTGGTGGCTTCGTTAGTTGGCGTAGGCTCAAGCATCGGCGCGGTCATCTTGCTCGGCTTCATCTTGCAACTTGATGGTGGCATCGTCTTGGCGCTATATCCGCGTGGCGTCACCACTGCGATCGCCAAGGAAATCACGGTCCTACTAGGCGTGGGCCAACATACCGCCATCACGGTCGCGGTCGTCGTCCTCACGGGCATCGTCGGCGCGGTGCTTGGCCCCTTCCTCATCAAACTCTTCCGTGACGACAATGACATCGTGGTCGGTTTGTCCCTAGGTTCCGCCAGCCACGCGATTGGCACCTCCAAGGCGTTTGAATATTCCTCTAAGGCCGGCGCGATCGCGAGCGTCTCCATGGTCACGAATGGCCTCGTCACCGTAGTTGTGGCCATCATCGTCGGCGCGATTCTCGCGGTATAAAAGCAATCGCTCAAAACGAAAACGAAGCGCCTTTTGCGGCGCTTTTTGCTACATCTAGGCAAGACGGGCAGGTTGGGGAAAGAAAAGGCAGGAGCGAGATACCCCTGCCAATTCGAATAGACTTTATTCTTCGGGTTTGACGTCTTTCGTAGGAACGTCGACGGGTTCTTGCGCAGGAGCGGGTTTGTTCATCGCAAGACGTTGCTGACGGCGGAGGGCACGTTCGACGTCGCGATCACCTTCCTTGGCGAAGACGTTGCAGGCCACGACGGTGATGAAGACCGCGATGGCGATGAGGATGATGCCCCACCAACGATAGCCTAGGCCAGACCAGGCTTTGATCCAACCGTTCTCGCTGGCGGCAATCCAGTTATCGGAATATAGACCCGGGAAGTGCTCCCCAACGATGCCAAAAACCAAGGAGACAAGTCCGAGCACACCGATAATGATGGCCAGGACGTACCAGAAGAGTTCTTTGTTGCTGATTTTCTTTGGGGATGCTGCCATAAATGGTTTTCCTTTTCGCTAATTAGGCTTGGGCGCCGTCACCATCGGCGGGTTTGGGGTCATCGGCGGAAGCGCCGGTTTCGGGTTTTTCGCCACGGGCGCGACGTTCGTCGTCGGCGCGGACTTGATCCAATAAGGCTTGGATGCAGGGCGGGTAGACTTCGCGGAACTTGGTTTCGGCGTCGCGGACGTAGAGGTTGATGGTTTCCGCGGTTTCGCCCATGACGTTGGGGAAGGTCTTGCCCGAGGGGAGATCCCTACGGCCCGTCATGTATTCGGTCAAGGCGACGACCTTGTCTTCCATGTTCTTGTAGGTGGGGTTGGTGAGTTTGGCGTTGGCGCGGACGAAGTTGATGTTCTGGATGCAAGCGGAGATGTCGTTGCCGATGAAACGGCTCGCGGCGGTCTCTTCGCCTTTGGCTTCGTTACGGGCTTTGTTGTATTCGTCGAAGAAACGGTTGAGGTCTTGGACGAGGGTGAGGAAGCAGACGCCACGATACATGGCTTCTTCGGCTTCGGCGACTTCGCGGACTTGCTCGACGTCGACTTCTTTGGATTTGGCGTCTTGGAGGATGCCAAGGATCATCGCGTTGACGTTCTCATGGATGGGGAGGACGTGGCGATAGAT
>JBGUWA010000186.1:0-1770 GCA_045220635.1 Candidatus Alloenteromonas sp.
GATGTTCGTTATATTCGTCGAGGACGATTTTGCCATAACGGATGCGGATGAGGTGGTCCGCCATGTCGGCGATCGCGGAGTTGTGGGTCACGATGATGACGGTCTTGCCGTTTTCGTGGGCTTGTTTTGCAAGAAGAGCCAAAATCTCCTTGCCGGTTTCATAGTCCAAGGCGCCGGTAGGCTCATCGCAAAGGATCAGGTCGGTGTTCTTGGCCACTGCCCTGGCGATGGAGACGCGTTGTTGCTCGCCGCCGGAAAGCTGGGCGGGGAAGTTATCCAGACGGTCTCCTAAGCCGACCGAACGAAGCGTTTCCTCGGGATCCAAGGCGTTTTTGTTCATTTCGGTGGCCAGTTCGACGTTTTCTCTCGCGGTAAGGTTGGGCATCAGGTTATAGAACTGGAAGACGAAGCCGATGCGGTTGCGGCGATAGTCGGTCATTTGGCGGCGACTAAATTTCGCGATGTCCTCGCCGCGAATCAAAAGCTGACCCTCGCTGACGGTGTCCATGCCGCCGATGAGGTTCAAAAGGGTGGACTTGCCTGCTCCCGATTGCCCCAAAATGACGACGAGTTCGCCTTCTTTGACCGAGAAATCCATATGGTCGACGGCGGTGATGAGCAAATCCCCGCTGCCGAAGGTCTTGGTTAGGCCGATCCCTTGCATGACGACTTCCATGGACGAAGCCTCCTTACGGTTTTAAATCTTAGGGGATGCGGGTAAGCGCGTGCAAGAAAAAGCCAGTTTCGCGATGGCGATCTCCATCGGCTTCTTCGGTCGGACGCGGAGAGGCATCGGTGGCGCAATCGACTCATAGCAAAGCGAAGGTCGCTCGCGCGCATGATTTTGGGGTTGACTTGCGTACGTTATTACGTTCGCATATAATATACCTGCAAAGGAGGAAAAAAGATGTCCATTACCAACGTAACCGCTTTGCGCAAGAATCTTTACGGAACCGTGGAAAACGTCGCCCAATACAACGAGGCGGTAACCGTCACCTCCAAATCGGGGAACGTCGTCATCCTTTCTGAATCCGAATACAACTCCATGATGGAGACGCTTTATCTCATGTCCGCGCCGGGAGTGTATGAAGAACTCATGAAGGCCAAGAAGGCCGATCCCTCCGAATACGAGGACTACGATCCCAACGAGGAATGGTGAGATGTGGTCGGTTAAGCTGAGCAAAAGAGCAATCAAAGACAAAGAACTCCTTAAAGGGGCCGGCCTTGCCGGCAAGGCAAAACAACTCCTCGATGTCCTCATGGCCAATCCGTTTCAGAATCCCCCATCTTATGAAAAACTCATCGGCGATTTGGCCGGATTCTATTCAAGGAGGATTAATAGGCAACATCGCCTCGTCTATCGCGTGGACGAGACCTGCCTAACCGTCTACGTCGAATCGATGTGGTCCCACTACGAAAGATAAAGCCCTCCGTCAAATCTGAAAACTTAAGCGGAATTGTTTTGAAAAACATTCCAAAATGCTTCTCTTGGTGGCTTCTAGCGCCCACAAGACCGAATAACGTCGACTTTGCCGGCGTTTTCTTTTTCAATTCGGTCACGTTACAAACGCGATTCGCACGAACTCCATTTTTCAACAAAGCCCTGCGCCCTACACATCCGTGACGGATTTACGATTTGACAAGAATGCATCCTATAAAGGGAGAATGTGACACATTTGTGGCAGCAAAGGGAATATCATTACGTCAATGAAGGAGTTGCAATCATGAAGTACAAAGAAATGATGACGTTCGTCACCTACCTCAACACCA
>JBGUWA010000187.1:0-1733 GCA_045220635.1 Candidatus Alloenteromonas sp.
ATCCAAGGCAAAACCATCGACCATATCGAACTTTACCGCGCGAAAAACATCATTGGCGACCTTGACGTTTTCCTCTCTTCGCTTCAAGGGAAAACCATTCAAGAGATTCGCCGTAAAGGCAAATGGCTCGCCTTCATCGTGCCGCCTTTTGCCATCTTGAGCCACCTTCGAATGGAAGGAAAATACTTCTTCGAATCTACCCCAGAACCACAGGGGAAACACGATATCTTGCGCTTCCATTTCGCCGATGGCTCCGCGCTTTTGTATCAGGATGTTCGCAAGTTCGGGCGTCTTGAACTCATTAGGGAGGAGGAGTTGGAAGGTCGTTTTGCCGAGCTAGGCAAAGAGCCGTTTGATATGCAACCATTTGACCTTTGGCTTAGTTTACGCGACCGTCAGATTCCGTTGAAGCAAGCCATCATGGATCAGACGATCATCTCGGGCATTGGCAACATCTACGCGGATGAAACGTTATTCGCCTGCAAACTCTCGCCGACGATGCCTGCGTGTCTCGCCACCCTGGAACAATGCGAAGGCATCATCAGCGAATCCTGCCGCATCTTGAATACCTCCGTTGAGGAAGGCGGGTCCACCATCCGTTCCTACCATCCGGGCAAAGGCATCGATGGGGCGATGCAACTTCACCTTCAAGCCTATGGCAAGGCGGGCACCCGTTGCCCTCGCTGCGGCGCAATTCTGCGCAAAACCTCGGTAAATGGGCGCGGCACCACCTATTGCCCCGTTTGTCAGAAAAACCCGCAAAAACCCCTTATTTTAGGAATTACAGGCCCGATTCATGCGGGAAAATCCTCGGTTTCGAAGGTTTTCGTCGATCGAGGCTATGCTTTGTTCGACGCGGACAAAGTCGCCCACGACGCCTATCAAAACGCGACCTGCAAGAAAAAGATCGTCCGTCTCCTAGGGGAAGGCGCTTACCACGGGGATAGCCCCGACTTTGCCTATATCCGCGCCAAGCTCGTGGAGCGGGAAGAACTGAAAGCCGAGCTAGAGAAGATCATTCATCCTTTCGTTATCTCGAAAGCCAAACAAGCCATTGCCAAGGCCCATCGTCCGATCGTGCTCGACGTTCCTTTGCTTTTCCCTTCGGGCATGGACGCGCTGTGCGACGTGACGATTTTGGTCACCGCTTCTACCGAAAAGCAAAGAATCCGCCTGGAACAAGAAGGCCGCGATGCCTCGAAGTTGCTTAAGATCAATGCGGCCTATCCTTTGGAGGAGGCAAAGAAAAAGGCCGACTTCATCGTGATGAATGAGGGCGGCCTGGAGGAGCTAAGGGAAGCCGTGGAGGCGTTGCCGCTTCCCTAATAGATCGAGACGCCGGTGACGTCAAACTCCTTGACGCAGCGGCGCTTCAGCAAGTTCTTCAGCTGATTGGCCCGTTCGGGGCCGATTTTGCTTTTATACATCGAAACGATTTGCTCCAAGGTGAAGTCCGAGGAGAATGCCGTGGGTAGATTGGCTTTGTCGCGGTAGGCGAGGATTGGGAACAAAATGGAGGTATAGACGTATTCGGTTTTGTATTCGTTTCCGAAATCGTCGAGCACCAAAATCGAGCTATTGCAGACGGCGTTGAAGAGTTCTTCAAAGCCTTGGCGATCTTTAATGGATTTCTCTTTCAACTCGCCAAAAAGCGCCTCGGTATCGAAGAAAACGCCTTTGCCTCGTTCTTTGGTGATGTCATTGGCAAGGCAAGCGAGCATGTAGGTTTTTCC
>JBGUWA010000188.1:0-5310 GCA_045220635.1 Candidatus Alloenteromonas sp.
TGACAACAAGAAGGTTCGCATCCAAGGCACCGTCAACGGCTTTGCCAATCACATCATCTATCTCGCCGACTTCTGCTATTACCTCGACGAAGATGGCTCGCCCATCGACGATTCCGCCATGGAAATCGGCGTCAATGGCGAATACGCCTCCATCAACGTCTTCGCCGGCATGTCCGTACCGCCGAGCAAATTCACGACCTTAGGCAACTACATCGAAGTCTGCGGCATCGCCAAAGACTCTCAGTTCGGTTTCCAAATCACCAGCGTCGAGCTTCCGATTTCGCCCTATAACGACACCGACGGTCGCTTGATCCTCAGGGCCGAAGCCAATACCGAAGAGCATGCGTTGCATGTCTTCAATTACACGGCGGCCGAACTTCAGGAAGTCATCGACGACAAGGACTACTTCGCTTTGAATTGCCGCGTCAGCATGACGACTCCCGTCACCTGCACCAGAGCGTACAAAGGCGATTCTGGCGACATCACGCTTTATTTCGAGAAGCCTTATGACTTCCGCGTCTACTTCACCTTCAAGTTCAAACCCTATCCGACGACCGATCCTTCGATGACTTGGGTCAACATCGAAGACTTCACCGGCAAGAAATTCACGGTTTCGGGCGTCTTCGCCTACCATGAATCCAGCGCGGGCAACGTCTCGATGCAAATCAACCCCTCGACCTCGGCGGACTTGGTCTTGGTGGAATCCAATTAAAGGAGGTCCCGATGTATTGCACCCATTGCGCGAAACACATCGATGAGTCGAAACTCGAAGCGAAAGCCTCGTCTTTGAACCTCGCCGAAGGCAAGGAAATCGCCGAAGACGCGACCATCTCCTACGTCTGCCCCCGTTGCGGGCACCTAATCCATAGCAATATCACTCCCGAGGAAACCAAATCCCTCTCCCGCGCTTCCCATGCGCAGGTTCAAAGGGCTCGGAACTACTTCGCTTCCGGCATGGGCTTAGTTTCCTTAGGAGCCATCCTTGGCGCCATCGCCATCTTGTTCTTCGTCCTTGCCCACAAACCGAACAATGGTTACTCCTTGTTCGACCGCGACGGGAACTTCCTGCTTTCGGCAGAATTCCTCGTCTCCGTGGTGCTTGGCTTAATCGCGGTTATTCTCCTCGTCTTAGGCGGGATCTTCGTTGGTCGTGGCATCGTCACGAAAAAACGCAACACCGACCTATTGCGGGATATTAACAACGGGACCTTCGTTCAGTAAGTCCCAAAAACCATAAAATTGTTTCATCGAACCAGTACTTAAGGAGGAAAAAGATGAAAAAAATTCTCGTCCCACTTTCCGCTCTTGCGATGCTCGCCCTCGTCGCTTGCGGCGGTACCAGCAGCAGCTCTAGCCCAGCTCAGTCTAGCCAACCTGAAGCCTCTAGCAGTGCCCAACAAAGCTCCAGCCAAGAGCAGGTTGTCGCCCAAATCAGCAATAAAGAGGCTTTGGGTGCCGAATGGCACGTTGGCGAAGCCGATCGCGCCGTTGAGTTGAACCTCACCCCGAAGTGCAATATCACCCAGGCCATCGCCGACGGCACCATCACCATCGTTTCCGATAACGAAGAAGCCGTCACCGTTTTGGGCCGTCAGCTCCACGCCATGGGCGAAGGCGACGCCAAAGTCACCGTCACCTACAAAGGCGTCAGCGATTCCGTCGATCTCCACGTCGATGCCGCGATCGTCGAACCCGACTATGCCGCGCCGAAGACCTTGAGCGAAATCATGGCTCTTGATGGCGACGACGTCGTCACCCCCGAAGCCGACGCCAACCATACCTATTCCAAACTTGCCTATCCGAGCCGCGTCAAAGTCGCCGTCATCGGCAGCAAGGTCGATGGCAGCAACCCCGCCGACAAATACGGCAACCTCTACGTCACCGATCCTTCTTCCAACGAAGCCGAACCCGCGAAGATCCAAGTCTATGGCTCTGGCGCTTCCATGGGCGCTCTCAGCTACGTCTTCGACGAAGGCTATTACAAATACGTCAACGCCCAGAATTATCTTGAAAACGAAGACACCAAGGCCATCAAAGTTGGCGACGAACTCGACGTCATCATCATCCGCGCCGACTACAAGACGACCAAAGAAATCTCTATGGTCATCCGCGCCATCAACGACAAACCCATCGCCAACGACGTCCGTACCACCGACGAAGTCAACGCGACCGAAGACTCCAAGAACGTCCGCGCTCAACTCGTCTCCGTCAGCGGCAAGATCACCGGCTGGGCCCCGAACAAAGAAGATGGCACCAAGTATGGTAACTTCTACATCCAGACCGAAGGCTCCAAGACCGATCCTGTCTATGTCTATGGCGCGACCGCGTCCTCGACCAAGACCGTCACCAGTGACGAAGGTGAGACCATCCTCGACGTCCTCGCGATGCAAGACGATGGCAGCTGGAAGTTCAACAACCCGCAAGACTGGCTCACCAACGAAGAGACCAAGAACCTTGCCATCGGCGACAAAGTCACCCTCCTCGGCTTCCGTTGCGACTATCAGGGCACCATTGAGCTCACCGGTATGGTGAAGAAGTACATCGAACCCGCGAAAGAACCCGACCCCGTCGATGCCACCATCGCGGAACTCAACGCCAAGACTGCCTCTGAAAACGACAAACTCTATAACGTTTCCGGTATCTGGGAATTCGGCAAAGGCGACGACTATGGCAACGGTTACCTTACCGATCCTGCCACGGGCGACTCCATCATGGTTTATGGCGCCACCAAGACCGCGACCGCTTTCTCCTTCGATGGCAAATCCGGCAAACCCGTCTTCAAGTTCACCAACCCCAAAGATGCGAAGACCACCTTGGCTGACCTCCACGATGGCGACAAAGTCACCGCTTTGGCGATGAACGCCTACTATGCCGCGAAGAACCTCCCCGAAATCTATTGCGTTATCACCAAGATCGAAGCCGACACCACCAAGTACACGGCTTCCGTCGAGACTCCGGAAAACGGCACCGTCGAACTCTCCAAGTCCGCGGATCTCGCCTATGGCGAAGAAGTCACCGTTACCGCGACTCCGGCCGAAGGCTTCAAGCTTGACTCCGTTAAGGTCATCGATGCCCACGGCGGCGAAACCAAACTCACTGGCGAAACCTTGAAGTTCAAGGCCACCTGCGTCAACAAAGTCGTCGCTACCTTCGCTGACAAGGCCGCTTCTCAAGTGAAAGTCAGCAAAACCGCCGCTGAACTAGCGACCGAGAATAACTGGACTGCTTCTGCTGGCCAAAGTATTGGGACGAAGTTTGATAGCGTGAAGCTTGATGACAACATCACCGTCTCCTTCACGGGCACGGGCAATACCGCGACCTATTGGACCAGCGGAACGAACATTCGCGTCTATGGCACCAAGAACCAGGAAAACGCTTCTGTCGGGCTTGCGGCTGCTACCGGTTATAAGATTCTCTCGGTTAAACTAACGTTCGAACTCTCCAACGGCCCTGAATTCCCGTTGACTTCGGGAATTGCTGCTGAAGTTAACGCTGCTTCCGTGACCTATACGCTTAGGAGCACTTCTGTTGGCAATGGTCAAATTAAGATCACTGCCTTCGAAGTCATCTACGACGTCGCTGAATAAGCTTTCATCCACAGCCTATGCCCCCGCCTTGCGCGGGGGCTTTTCCATTCTCTATAAAATAGAGGATAATATGATCCATGGAAGAAATGACCGCCAACGAAGAGCCAAAGATCATTGATATCCATCCCTTGGGAAAGTGGAAACGCGTCTTGCTTTACTTAGGGGACTTTTTCCTTGTATTTATCGTCTCGTTATTGCTTTTCCATTTGGCCATTTATCCCTTAGGTCGCCTAATGGTGGATTATGAAGGGCAGATGACGTCGCTTCATGCCGCACAGGAAAAACGCGACTCCGTTCTTTACCATTACGAGCTGCTTTTCCCTTCGAAGGAGCAAGCGACGACCTATGCCGATTTCGAGGATAACCTCGCTTATACCGCGAAGAACTATATCCATGCGATGACGGACTCTTCCTTTGAGCCGAAATACGATGTCTTCGCCCATTATTATCGGCAGATTCGTCAAGATGACGCCGCGTGGGTATCTTTCTACGCCAGGCTCGATGAGAAGCATGGGTTCTTTGACATCACGAGCACTTCGGTCAGCCTAAAACAACAATACAAAGAGGAGTTCACTCCTGCGTTCAATCCGGACGACACGATGTCTGCGCAAGGACAAAAGGATTATCAAACGTTTGAAAGCAAGATTTTCGCGTTAGGATACGATGCGCTTCTTAAAGACATCGAGAACAACGATCTGACCTTCGACGGGAAATCCTATAAGACCGAGCAAAACTTCGTCTCCACGGTGCTTTCCAATGGTCGTAGGCTGGTCGTGGTCTGCGCTTTGGTCACGCTTTTGTTCGTCTGGATGCTCAATCATCTGCTTTTGCCCGCGCTAAACAAGAAACGCAAGAGCCTAGCGATGATGTTCCTTCGCATCGAACGCGTCCATAAGAAGACGTTGGAAACGCCGTCGATCCCCATGGCCTATCTTTACGCGTTTTACTCTCTTGCCGCAGAAGCGGTGATGGTGATTTTCATTCCCTGGGGATCCACCAACTTCAACGAGCTTTTCTCCTTGCCAATCCTATTCCCGATTTCCCTGTTCTCCTTGGCGTACCTCATTGGTTCGCTTGTGACTTTGCTTTTCGATGCTTACAACCGCACGTTAGGCGATTTGCTTTGCCAAACCCATTGCCTTTCCGCGGACGAATTTGACCGACTGGTTTTGGAAAGGGGGTATAAACAGCAATGAGCGAAGAAGAAAAGATCGAATCGCAACCCCGTCCATATCTTGAGGCGCAGAAAACCGAGATTCATTATACTTATGCGCGTTTTCACCGCAGAATCTTCGCAAATCTCACGGATTTTTTGATTTTTGCCTTAACGTTCGCGGCCTTTTTCGCCATCATTCGCGCGATTATCATCGTCACCCCGGACTATGTTGCCAAAGAAGAACGCATGATGACCATTCGCAAAGATTCGGGGATGTATCAGCAGAATACCGAAGGCAAATGGTTTGATACCGTCAGTTTCTACGCCGATTCCGTCAATGGCTTCACGGGATTCGCCAAAATGGTGGGCGCTAGGGAAGCCATCGATCAATTCATCGTCTACGTGAACGACAATGTCTCCCCCGAATCTGCCGATATCGTTCGGAAGGACTACGATTCCTATCGCCTCAATCCGAAACTTGCCTATCAAGGAAAACCATATTTCATCTTGCAGGATGGCGAAATCATCCGTAACCCAGACTGCGCCGCCAACGCGGAAACGGTTTTC
>JBGUWA010000189.1:0-2981 GCA_045220635.1 Candidatus Alloenteromonas sp.
AGCAGATCAGGATTGCTCATGTAATCCGCATGGCAAAGCATCTTCCCCTTTAGCTTCCTCTTAAGAAGATAAATGCGGCCACCATCAACGACGCATTCCAGGATTTCAGGAATCGGTAACTTATCCTTCAATGACCGGTAGTTCCGCATCTCGTTATCGATATCGAAACTTAACGATGAGATCTTCAACGTGATCTCGTCGGATAAGGCCACCAAAGATTGGCTTAGCCCTACTTTATCTACGACGAAATCCAACCCCGTGACTTTGTTTTTAATGGCATCGGGGATCGATAAACCAATTGTCTTTTCTAGCTCAAAGATATCCACTGCCCCAATCTTAGCAGGACGCACAGGGAAATTCCAAAACCTAAAGTTTTGCTTCCTTGTTTGTTCCTCGTCTAAAGATTTGCCATAATGTGGCGCACACATTCCCCATGGCCAAAGTCCTTCGCACCAAAAAGAGCAAAGAGGAAGCCCAATCCTATCTCAAAGACTTCCTCGAACGTTACGCCAAAGACGAGCGGATTTTGCGCATGGCCGAATTCATCCATCATCCTGGCGTCAGCACCTACACCCACTCCATCCGCGTCGTGCGGAAAGCCGTCGATGTCGCGTTACGCCTGCATATCTCGGTGAACTGGGAAGACCTTCTTTTGGCCGCCTTGCTTCACGACTTCTATCTCTACGACTTCCATGAAAAAAGCAGTTTCCGTAACGGCATCGTCCATCCGCTGAAGGCAGTCGATAACGCCATCACGCTATTCGACGCGAACGAAAATGTCACCAGCGCTATCCGCACGCACATGTTCCCGGTCATCTTTTGGCGAATCCCCACCCGTCGCGAAGCTTGGATCGTCTCCATCGCGGATAAGCTCGTCGCCATCAAAGAATACGTAACAAGAAAATAACTATTTCATCGCTTCGACAAACGCGGAGAAGATCTCGCGGCTATTTTTGTCGACGCCGTAAGAGAATTCGGGGTGCCACTGCACCGCCCAAAGGAAGCGCGATTGCGGATCATAGAAGGCTTCGACGAGGCCATCGGGGGCAATCGCCATCGGATATAAGCCCTTACCCAAATCCTTGATGCCTTGGTGATGATAGGAATTCACCTCGATCACGTCTTTGCCGAGGCATTCTTGCAAGGGCGAGCCCGGCACAAGGTCCACCTCGTGATCGGGCAGTTCATATGGCGGCTTGCCATGATGGTTTACGGAAGTAAGATGCTGCGTCGGCAAGTCTTGGTAAAGGGTTCCGCCATAAACGGCGTTAAGAAACTGCAAGCCACGGCAAATGCCAAGCATCGGAAGACGACGTTTTTGGGCAAGGCGGAAGACGATGCCTTCCATCTCGTCGCGTTTGGGGCAGCAAATCACCGAATCGTCGAAAAGCTTATCGCCATATAGGGCGGGCGAAACGTCTTGGCCACCCGTGAAGAGCACGCCATCGCATGAATCGAGCAGTTGCGAAAGTTCCTCTTCGTCGGAAGTGAAAGGGAAGATGACCGGAATTGCACCCGCGTAACGTAAGCCATCCAAATATCCAGGAAGCATCCATAGGCTATTCTTTTCTTCGTCCCACAGGGGCATGACAGCGACAACCGGTTTCTTCATCTTCGTTTCTCCTATTGGTTAATTGTATGAGTTTTGCATTGATTCCCCAAAAGAAAAAACGTTCCCAATGGGGGTTCATCAGGAACGTAATTTTCTAATTCAGGCGGGTTTTGCCGTGATTATTCCGGTAAAACGAGTTTCACCGCGCCAGGGATGACCTTGACGGTGAAGTTGTTGCCCTTGATCATTTCGCCATCGACGCAGACATCAAAATCCTTGGGAGAGTTCATCTTGATCTCCTTGGCTTGGCGATAGACGATCTTCTTGCGCGGCTTATCGAGGTGATTGCCTTTGGTGTAGGTGCCAATGATCATGCCTAAGCCCAAGAAGGTCATGGTCTTGAGGACGCAGACATCGATCAAGCCGTCGGTGTTGTCGCTTTTGGGGGCGCAACGGAACTGACCGCCGACATATTGGCCCTGCGCCAAGGTGGCGAGGAGCATTTGCTTTTCGTTGAGCTTTTCGCCATCGGCGTAGACTTCGATATCGTTGAAGCGGCCATGCTTCATCGCGTCGTGCTTCAAGGCGTAGTCATAAGGATTGGTGCCTTCTTTGACGCCTTCGGGGAGGCCGTGTTCTTTATAGTAGTTGCCCATCGCGCCGACGATCGCATCGAAACCGAAGTTGATGACGTTGACGCTGTAGAGAGGGCCGCTGACGCCTTCACCGGTAAGCTCGGAAACGTCGATGGGGTGGGCTTTGCCATTGATCAAGGCAGCGAAATCCTGGAATTTCTCTTTGCCGCCATAGATCTTGATGAAGTCATTGCCCGTGCCGGTGGCGATGATGGCCACTTCGGCGTTTTTGGCGCCAATCACGCCATTGACGACTTCATGGATCGTGCCATCGCCGCCGCAAGCGTAAATGCGAACGGTATCCTTTTCTTTGGCAAGGTATTCCTTCAAAAACGGAATGACGCTTTTCGGACCGGTCGTTTTGTAGATTTCGAAATCGAGGTCCTTGAAGGCTTCGCCGATCTTTTCTTCAAACGCAGGATCAAATCCGCCGGCGCTGCCGTTGACGACAATTAAATGTTTCATTGTGTTCTCCCGAATATATAGCGGTATTATACTCCGATTTTTCCCCATGGGGACGTTTCGTGAAAATCCGCATGATGACGTTATTTTTTGTTGAGTTGGTCTAATGTGGAATTGAGCTTCTCGCGGTTATAGAACAGATCCATCGGAATGCTCGCGTCAACCGCGATACCTGCGTCGTTTTCGACATATCCGCCTTTGCCATCCGCCATCATGAAGGTCATCATCGAGGAGGAACGGAATTCGAATCCCGAAACGGTGACGGCGTTGTCGACCATCGATCCACCGCCGCCGCTTCTAAGGCCGATGATGCGGACGCAGCCAAGCGCTTT
>JBGUWA010000190.1:0-18518 GCA_045220635.1 Candidatus Alloenteromonas sp.
ACGCCTTCGCTGACGGTGAAGCGATTGATGAAGAACAAAACGCCCAAAACGCACTGAAGCACCTCCGCTCCGCCAAACGCGGTGAAGGTAATCAGATGCGGCTTAAATTCATAGGCGGGAACGCTGATCATGATGGACAAGGCGATGTTTTTGAGGATGCCGAAGACGAAGACCATAATCGCCAAAGAAAGTAGGCTCGGATGGAAATCGAGGAAGATGAGGGGTAGCGCGCACGCAAGCGCATCAAACCCGCAAAACACATAGATTAAAACGCGCGCGAGGTGACGTTGAGGCGTGTGGCCACCATATAGCTCATAAGGGAAATGGATGAGGAACGAATAACGGCTCCGTTCTTCTGCGGCGTAGGCTTTTCGGCCAAACGTCAAAGAGAAAAGCAAGGTGAACGCCCAAGGTACGAAGATGGCGATGGACCAGCCGAGAACGTTCCACATCATAACGCCATCAACCCCCGAATGCGGTCTGCATAGTCGTCATGGCCATAGAGGTAGCTACCCGCGACGAGGACATCCGCGCCTGCTTCGACGACCAATGCGCCGGTCTTATCGTTGATGCCGCCATCGACTTCAAGGTAGATGTTTCGGCCCAATTTATCGATCTCATTTCTCAAAAAAGCCAACTTTTGCAAGGATTCTGGCATAAAACTCTGCCCGCCTTTGCCCGGTTCTACCGACATGACGAGCACGAGGTCCAGCAAAGGCAAAAACGGCACGAGCGTTTCCGGCGCGGTCATCGGTTTGATGGACATGCCGACCTGGCAACCGCACTCCTGAATGACGCGGATGCAGTTTAGACGTTCCTCGTCATTGTCGTAGGCTTCGTAATGGAACGTGATCAGGTCGCTACCGGCTTTGGCGAATTCCTTCGCGGCGATATGTGGCTCAAGCACCATGAGATGGGTGTCTTTGAGCATGCTGCCACAACTTGGGGCAATCTCTTTGACGAGGTCAGGCCCAAAGGTTTTATTGGGAACGAACTTCCCGTCCATGACATCGAGGTGAACGAATTCGGCACCGGCGGCGCCGACTTTGGCCACCTCGTCCTGGATGCGAGAAAAATCAGCGGAAAGAATGGAGGGGGCAGCGTAGACGTGACGGGAGCTCATTTGAATCCGAAGAGCTTCCGGAAGAAGCCTTTCCTTTCCTTGAAACTGCCGGTATCGGACATCGCCTTGACGATGGCTTGGTTCATTTCGGCGGCGCTGCCAAAACGCTCTTCGGGGCGTTTGCGGCAAGCCTGGATGATGATTTTGTCGAGGGAACGGGGAATCGAAGGAACGATTTTGGAGGCTTCGGGGAAGCGTTTGCGCATTTGCTTCATGGCCACTTCTTCCACGCTTTGGCCATCGAAGGGAACTTGTCCGGTCAGAAGCTCGAAGAAGATAACGCCCATCGCGTAAATGTCGTTGGAGATGGCGGCGGGCGAACCGATGATGACTTCGGGGGCGCAATAATAAATCGTGCCTTGGATGGAATCGCCTTCGTTGGAGGTGCCAATGGAAGCGGCGATGCCAAAATCCGAGATTTTCAAGGTGCCATCGGACATATAGAAGAGGTTATCGGGTTTCAAATCGCGATGGACGATGCCATGGCGGTTGATGTAATCGACGCCAGAAGTGAGCTGCAGCATCACTTCGCAGGCATCGTAAAGCGGCATGGCCCCAGCGAAATTGAGTTTATCGCGAAGGGTCTGCCCGCGGATGAATTCGTTGGCCATGTAAGGACGGCCTTCGATGACGCCGCGGCCATAGACGCGGACGACGTTGGGGTGGTTTAAGCTCGCCGCGGCGGCGGTTTCGTTCAAGAAGCGATCGACGTTGGCTTTATCCGACATCAATTCCTCTTTCATGACTTTCATGGAGACGATGCGTTTCGAAATCAGGTCGTTCGCCTCATAGACGTCGGCCATGCCTCCCGTGGCAATACGGGAAACGATACGATAACGATCATCGATTTTATCGCCGATTTTAATCATGTTTTTCACACTCCCAAATCGCGATGGCTATATTGTCTGACCCGCCGTTGGCGTTGGCTTCCGCAATAAGGGAGGCCACTTTCTGATCGGGTCGTTCGTCGGTAGACAAGACGGCGCGAATCTCCGCTTCGGAGACGTTGTTGTACAAACCGTCGGAGCAAAGCAAGATCGATTCCCCGAAATACGGTTTCACGACGAGGTCGCAAGAAGCCGAGGGGAAAATGCCCAAAGCGTTCATTAAGACGTGGCGTTCGGGGGAGGTATCACGTTCCCTCGCTTTGATTTGCCCAGAACGGTAAAGATAGTCGACGTAAGTTTGGTCCTCGGTCAGGCGAGCAAGGCCCTGTTCGTCGAAGCGATAAGCGCGCGAATCGCCAATGTTGGCCAGAATGATTTTGTTGCCTTGGATTACCGCGGCGACGCAGGTCGTGCCCATATCGCGGTAGGTGCGGTGTTTCATGGCTTCGTTATAGATCATGGAATTGGCTTCCTTGATGACCCTCAATAGCCAAGTTCTCGTTAAAAAGGCGGGGGTTTTGCGTTTCTTTTGGAAAGATTCCACCAAATAATCCAAGGCCATTTTCGAGGCGTAATCGCCCTTGTTTTGGCCACCCATGCCATCGCAGACGACCATTAAGACGTCGCCGTTGTAGTTGGTCAAAACAAAAGCCTGGTCCTCATTGGAAATGCGGACCCTGCCCATATCGGTACGAGAAGCGAAATGGCCTTTGTACTTCATTCCCCTTCTCCTCCTGCGTTATTTCCGGTGATGACTTTGCTTCGTAATTGGCCGCAGGCGGCATCGATGTCGGTGCCGAATTCCTTACGGACGGTGGTGTTGACGCCGCGTTTCATCAATCGATCTGCAAAAGCCTTGATCGTGGCGAGCGAAGAACGTTTGTAGGGTTTCTCCACCACTTCGTTATACGGAATGAGATTCACGTAAGCGAAAATGCCATAACGATGGATCAAATCCGCTAATTCATCGGCGTGGGATAGCGAGTCATTGACGCCCGCAAGCATGATGTATTCAAACGTCACGCGACGGCCGGCGTTAGTTTCGTAATCTTTGATGGCTTCCATGAGTTGGTCCATCGGATAAGCGCGAGAAATCGGCATCAAGGTGTTGCGGATGGCGTCGTTGGGGGCGTGGAGGGAAATCGCCAAATTGATTTGGATTCCTTCGTGGCCGTATTTGCGGATGCCATCGACCAAGCCGCACGTCGAAACGGTGATATGACGCGCGCCGATGGCCAAACCGAATTGGTCGTTGGTGATATGGACGAACGCCAAAACGTTATCGTAGTTGTCGAAAGGTTCGCCGGTTCCCATGACGACGATGTGGGTGACATGTCTCCCCCACTCCGCCAGGATTTGGTTCATGACGAGGACTTCGCCCACCATTTCCGCGCTAGTGAGGTTGCGGGTGCGGCGATGTAGCCCCGAAGCGCAGAAGGCGCAGGACATGTTGCAGCCGACTTGGCTGGAAACGCAGATGGCGTCGCCATAGTTATAGGGCATCAAGACGGTTTCGACCTTGGCGCCATCTTCCATTTCAAGGAGCAATTTCACGGTGCCGTCGCTGGCGTCTTGACGGGTATGGATTTTGGGCAAATCCAAGCAATAATCGCGGTTTAAAAGCGCACGGAAATCCTTGGAGATATCCGTCATTTCATCAAAGGAGAGGACTTTCTTTTGATAAACCCAGGCATAGACCTGCTTTGCCCGGTATTTGGTCTGACCCAAAGAAACGAATTCTTCGGTCATTTGCGCAAGCGTTAAACCGAGAAGGTTTTTCTTCATTCCGAAGCGGCAGAGGGGGCGCTGGCGGTCGGAGCGGACGAGGCGCCGATGCTTGCGAGATCGGCGAGGGCCGGAGGTACCGTCAGTTCGCGTTCCCCTTTGATGAGTTCTGCCACAAAAGCAGCGGTCTCAAGTTCTTCGTGCGGGAAGTATTGACGTTCGGAAACGAGAGAGAATTCGGGATGTTTCTTTAAGAAGGAGGCAACGTTCATATGGCCTTCCTTCTTGGAGATGGTGTAGACGATGTAAAGCAAGGTGCCACCTTGTTCGACGTATTTGCCCGCGCCTTCGAGGGCCTTCTGCTCTTCTTCGATGATGGAATCCATCGCTTGGGTGTCGAAGTGCAAGAGGTAATCGGGGGAAGAGGGAATCAAATCAAAGTTCGTCGAAGAGGGCGAAACGATGACGAGTTGTTGCATCGAGGAAACGGAGGCTTCCATCGATAAAACGTCCGGCGCGGAGAAGAAGTTCACGTTATGCAAACCCTTGTCCTTGATCAAACGGCTGACTTCGACGCGGGTATCGATGTTGGGGACGGCGATGTTCAAGCCAAGCTTGTCGCCGTAGTTTTCGATGAGTTCACGTTCAAGCGAGCTATCCGGATTGGCGTTATAAAGCAAGATTTGACCCGGCTCGGCCACGGGATGGGCGTCAAAGACGGATTTGGTGAGGAGTTTTTCGGCGAAGAGCTGACCCTTCTTGAACTCGTTGATTTTGCGTAGCGGCGTCGAGCCTTTGTAGAAGACGATGCCGTTGACGGGGCTATTGTCATAGCTCGGGTCTTCAAGCAAGCTTGCCAAAGGCAAAACCGAAGTGCGGACGCGCAAGGTCGTATTCGCGGGGCGCGCGAATTTGCGTAGCGACTGATACGTGGCGGATCCGCCGTAATGGGAAAGGATTTTCACGACCCATTCGGGAACGTTGAAGCGAAGGGAGAGATAAAGCGGGGATTTGCGGTCCACGGTGGCGGGGATGTAGTTTTCCGGCGTGGCGGCAAGTTCGAACAACGGTTTGCAAAGCGCGAATTTCTCTTCGCCGACGAGTTCTTTGAAATCGGCTTGGATCGCGTTGTCGTCGAAACGGCGATAGAAGAAGGCGTTGGCCAAGGTCAGATAGAGGTAACGGCGTTCCTCGACGGAAAGCGCGTCGAGGCCTTTGCTCATGTATTCGAAATATATGTGGTGGCGGAGTTCGCAGCCGACTAAGCCGGCGACTTGTCCGCGAAGCGGGCGGATGTCAACGTTCGTCTGGAAACGTTTCCGAAGTGCTTCTGCGAAGGGGGTTTTCGCATCAATGACATCGTTGAGGACGTCGAGGGATAATTGGAATTCTTGTTTCATTTCCGTTTCTCCTTTGCTTCAGTTTTTCTTTTTCTTGGTCTCTTCTTCATAACGGCTTTCGAAGCCTTCGAAGGCATCGCCAAGGAACAAATCATCGGGGTTTTCTTCGTGGTGATGATGGTGATGGTCGCAATGTTCATCGCCACATTCGCATTCGTCTTCCTCTTCGAGTTCGATATCCCCTTCCATGCGGTCAGGCATATCGCCGAATTCCATAGAGGCCACGTCATCGCGGATTTCGTTGGTCGTGATGAAGCGCGGATACTCGGGGTTCACGTATGAATAATGCGAGGATTCATCGAAATAATTGAAGACGACATCGATGTTAATGGAATAGAGTGAGAGCGTCTTTGTCAGCACGTCGGCGACAAGTTTTTCCACGACGGAATACTTTTTCGGCGCCCAGATAAGGACGACGGTGTTCCAGCTGGTTTGCTCGACGCCACGGTGGAAGACCATGGAATTGGGGGCGTAGAAGGAGATTTCATCTTCCGAACATTCGAAAGCTTGCGCCAAGGCGGCGGTGGCTTCGCGAGAGTATCGGCCGACGACAAACTGATCTAGGCCTAGGATTTGGATGGTGATCATGCGAAAAAGACCTCTTTACGGTGTGATATTCTATCACAAGGTTTCTCAGTAATCGATAGGGTCAACGTCACATTCGATATCAATTCCGCCTTTTCCCGACAGAGCGTGCACCAATTCGCCAAGATAAGGCTTCACCAAATCGGGCTTTTTCGTCTTTATTAAGACGCCGCGTTTATGGAAATCGCCGACGACGGCATAGTAAGGCACGACCGGGCCAAGGCAAGTGACATCAGGGCCAAAACGCGCCTCGATGTTGGCTTTGAATTCCGCGGCGGCTTGGATGCAACGCTCCTCCGATTTGGCGGAAAAATGGAGGGCGATGAGATAAACGTAAGGCGGGAATTGAGTGATGCGACGTTGTTGCATCTCCTTCACATAGAAGGCTTCGTAATCTTGTTTTGCGCCTAAAGACACGGCGTAATGGAACGGGTTGTAGGACTGGATGAGTGCATCGCCGATTTTGGCTCCCCTACCGCTTCGACCCACCGCTTGCGTGATCAAGCCAAAGGTGGATTCGCTGGCGCGATAGGAAGGCAACGAAAGGCCGATATCCGCCAAAACCATGCCCACCAAAGTGACGTTGGGGAAGTCGTGTCCTTTCGCGATCATCTGCGTTCCCACGAGGATGTCAAATTGAAATTCACGGAACTCTTGCAGGGTTTTTGCGATGTTTTTGCGGACTTTTCCCACATCGCCATCAAGCCTTCCGATGCGGGCTTCAGGCAAATATTCGTTCAAGACTTTGACCAGACGCTCCGTGCCAAAACCAACGCGCATGATCTTCTCCGAACCACACTCCGGACACGTCTCAGGATAGGGCGTCACATAACCGCAATGATGGCATTTGAGCAGCTCGTCATGACGGTGATAGGTCAAGTTTCCATGACATGAAGGGCAAGTAAAAATGTGACCGCAGTGAGAGCAAGTGACATAGGAGCTATAGCCACGGCGGTTAAGCAAAAGGATGACTTGTTCCTTTCGGTCTAAGCGCTCTTTGATGGCTTGGATTAGTACCTTCGAAAACACGCGATCGTTAGGCATCATGATGGTGCGGTCACGCAAATCAAGAATGCGGGTATTGGGCAAGGCGCGTTCATTGATGCGATGCGGCAAAGTCGCATAACCATAGACGCCTTTCATGGCGCGGGCTTTGGTTTCCAAAGAAGGCGTCGCCGAACCCAAAACCACCTTGGCGCCGAAATGTTTTGCCCTCATGATGGCCACTTCTCTGGCGTGATAATAGGGCTTTCCTTCTTGCTTGTAGGATTCGACATGTTCCTCATCGAGAATGATGAGGCCAATGTTTTCTAACGGAGCGAAAATCGCGGATCTTGCCCCCACCACCACTCGTGCCTTCCCTTGGGCGATGCGGCGATACTCATCGTATTTTTCCGCGGGGGTAAGCTCGCTGTGGAGGATGGCGATATCCGAGCCGAAGCGACGAGAGAAATATTCGACCATGATGGGGGTTAACGAGATTTCCGGCACCAGCATGAGGATGTTTTTGCCTTGCCGTAAATATTCTTCGCTGAGTTTCAAATAGACTTCCGTTTTCCCTGAACCCGTCACACCTTGAAGCAAAATGACGTCGTTTTCGTTTTGGAGGATGTTTTCTACCGCATGGGTCTGATCGAAAGTAAGGGTTCGCGGTTGTTTTTCCTTTTCGTATTCGGGAATTAGGAAACGTGTCTTCTCTTTGAGGACGATTTTGATTTTCTTCTTTTGGACCAATGCTTTGACGATGGGGTCGCTTCCCGCTTCTTTTTTGAGAATCGAGCCATTTTCTGCGATGAGGCGAAGGGCTTCGGTTTGTTTGGGGGTTAGGCCTTCTTCGTCGGCGTCAAGGCACTCCACCCACTTCTCATAAGCAATTTTGGGCCCCTTCAAAGATGAAACCGCCGGTTTTAACGAAGAGGGAAGCATCGCCTGAAGCACCGAAATCTTCGGCGCAAGGTAAAACGCGGATACTTCATCGCTTAGGCGAGCGAGTTCTTCATTGAGCAATGGCTCTTTGTCGATGAGCTCCAAAATGAAGGAGAGGTCCATCCCAAAGGAATCGCGGATTTGTTCGGCGGTATCGGAGCTTTCAAGGACCTCTACTACGTAGCCCATCACCCGTTGATGGTTAAACGAAACCAAAACGCGGCATCCTGGCGAAACTTTTACCGACCCATCATAGAGATAGGAAAAGCCTCGATCGAGGGACATCTTGGGGTGTTGAATCAAAACCGAAAGAATCTGCATCGAGGCAATTATACCAAAGTCCAAAAGGACTTACTTGTGCTGGGCCAAAATAATGGAACGGATTTCTTCGGCGGCGCGGTCTAAGTCATCATTGACGACGACGTAGCGGTACATGGAGGCCAACTCCAATTCCGCGCGGGCCTTGGCGAGACGACGTTGAATGGTTTCTTCGTCTTCGGTGGAACGGCCACGGATACGGGCTTCAAGCGCCTCGAAGCTTGGGGGAACGAGGAAAATGCTCACGGCATCCGGGCATTTGGCCAAAACTTGGCGTGCCCCATTGGTTTCGATTTCAAGCAAGACATCGATGCCGTTTTCCAAATAGGATTCGGCGATATCGCGAGGCGTGCCATAGCAATTGCCAACGAACTCAGCCCATTCAAGGAAATTCCCTGCGGCGAGGTTGCGACGGAACTCGTCTTGCGTCACGAAGAAATAGTCTTTTCCGTGGATTTCTCCAGCGCGAGGCGAACGGGTCGTCATCGAAACGGAAAAGTAAAAATTCATGCCTTCTAATTCGGTCAAACGTTTCCTTACGGTGCCTTTGCCTACACCAGAAGGACCAGAGAGGATAATAAGTGAGCCTTTTCCCATGGAAAAATGATAGTTATGTCGCTTGCGGTTTGCAATGCCAGAATGTAACGGAATGAACATTCCTTCCTTATTAATATAAGGAGAAGGGGGATAACCTCTGTTTTTTCCCTAAGAATATCGAAAAGTGGACGCGGGGTCATTTTTTCCGATTTCCGCGACTGGTATAATCGAGGCCATGGCATTGAAGGTTCATCAACTACAATCCATCGCCACCCATTTAGATGCCTATAATGGGCAAAGGGTGGGCAAGATCATCCAGTATGCCAAGGATGTCTTCAGTTTTCGTTTTGCCCATGGCGGAAGATTGATGATGGTCCTCGATAACCAAAATCCCTTGATTTATGTCGTCGAAGAAGAAGTCAAAGGGACCTCGCTTGCCACCCCTGCTTCCGCCTTGCTAAGAAAGAAACTGAATGGGGCTGAATTCGTAGGCGCGAAGGTTTGGAACGAGGACCGCGTTTTGGCGTTGTCCTTCATGACCGTGAACGACATTTTCGTCGAGGAACCGTTGACCTTGGTTTTGGAACTAATCCCCACCAAGGCAAACATGGCCGTTTTGGACGAAAACAACAAAGTGCTTTTGGCGTTCCGCAGCAACACCATCACCGATCCTCGGCCCATCCTCCATGGCATCACCTATGAGCCGCCGCTAAAGAAAGAAAGCCACGCTTTGGAACAGGAAGATTTCGACGTTCCCGCCTACTTCAAAGAATGCGAAAAAAGCCTGCAAATCCTTCAAGAACGCCGCAAATCCGCCATATATCAATCCTTTTTCCGCGAAATCAAGGCACGAATCAAATCATTGAAACGCAAGATTGAACAGATCGATTCCGACATCGAAAAAGGCAAGAAACACCTCCATGATTCCAATTACGGAAACTACCTTTTCACCTATCCGGAATCCGTTTCTCCAGGGGTGGATCACTTTGATTACTATGGTGAATCGATTCCCCTAGATCCGCGGAAGTCTCCAAGCGAATCCGCGAACGATTTCTTCAAGAAAGCAAAGAAAGCCAAAAACGCCATTGCCCTAGGCGAAGATAACAAGAAGAAAGCCCTCCAAGAACTCCATGAAAACGAACAGCTTCTCGCCTTTGCCCAAAGCTGCGACGAAGAGACTCTTGCCCGACTTTTAGGTGAATCTCGCGGCAATGCGCAAAAAAACAAAAAGAAAGCTCCAGAACGGAAGAAAGAACACGTTCCCTTTGTGGCGAAAATCGCCGACCGTTACTACTATTTTGGCAAAACCGCGAAGCAAAATGACTCTCTTTCTTTCCTTTACGCCACCCACCCCAATTATCTCTGGTTCCACGTCAAAGATACCCGTGGCGCACACGTTATTCTCCCCTTTGAAAAACCTTCGAACCAAGAGATCACTTATGCATGTGAAATCGCCTTACTTGCCACGGGATTAGAGCAAGGTGAGGTTCAATACACCGAGCATCGTAACATCCGCAAAGGCTCGGTTCCTGGGCAAGTCATTTTAGGCAATTATCAATCCGCCTATCTCCGCAAGGTTTCCCATGAGGCAAAAGAAGCCTATGCGAAAGCGATCGCTCAAGGAGACAACCCATGAAAGCGGCGCTAGATCTTGCCATTGAGGCATTCGAAAAGCAAAAAGGCGAGACCGTTTTTTCCATTCGCCCCGTCGAGGGGAACCACTTTAATGCTTCCTTTGTCGTCAACATGTCGACGTTAGTCCAAATCGCCCATGTTGACCCTTTGGCCATACCCTTAAAGAAAGACGAGCCGGAATGGGCGTTTTACCGCGAACGTTCCCAAGGCGATTTGCCTGGCCCTTATCCGCAATTCATCAGTGTGAACCAAGCCCGCAGCCGCATCGAGCCGTTTATCTTTGGCCCGCACGCTTTCGAAAACCCTAGCCAAAAAGAAAAAGACGCCTTAGCGGTTGTCGAGGCGATCGCGGAATTCCATGAACTTCCCTTCGTGACGAATGATTATCCGCTTCTGGACCGTTTCCGCTTCTTCAAATCCCGCGGAGGATCTTCCCCTTTGCCTGCGACCTTTGAGAACGAAATCCTGATTAAGGCCGGCCACCTTATCGGACAAGGACATCACGTGCTTTGCCATCATCAGTTACGCAGCGAGCACATCATCCTAAGCGAAGATGGCCCCGTGTTCTTGGATTTTGAGATGGTCGGCTATGACTGCCCTTTGATGGATTTGGCTTCCCTAGTCGAAGAAAACGAATTTGATTCGCCTTTGGCGAGGAAATGCCTCACCCACTTCAACACGTTGCACGCCCACGTAACCTATAGTTATGAAGATTTGGAGGCCTTGGTTATTTTCTTCGATGCCTTCTGGTATTATCGTTATTCCGCCTATCATGAAATGACGGGCAAAGACTATTACGCCGAAAGGGCCAAACGGAAGAAAGAACGTTTCTTGTTTGCCTTCAACGCGTCCTTAATGGGGGAGGGAGAATAATGAAAAAAGCATTGGTGTGTTCCTTGTTGCTTCTCGCATTAACCTCTTGCTCGAGCGCCCCCTCTCGCCCCAACGAGAGCTATTTTGTGAATCAAGACGATCCCGATTTGCCCTATATGACCCGTAATGGCGACAACTATGGGCGAAAAGGTGTCTCTTATTCCTATGATGAGGTCACCCGCGAAGTCACCGTCGAATCCATCAGTCGTGAAATTGACTCAGGCAAAAGTGTTTTCCTCTTCTTACACATGGATACCTGCAGTCACTGCTCCGCCGCGCATGATGATTACGTGAACGCTTGGCTTGATTCGGGGTTAGAAGTCTTCGCCCTCAAATTCATTCAGAGCAATCCCCAACCAATGTTAGGGATTCTCCATGACCTTGGCGAACGTTATCCTGCCTACGCTTCCGCTTTCAATAGTACCATCTATACCCCAAGCACGTACCTCCTTGATAACGCCAATAAAATCCGTGTCGTTGGGGTTGAAAATCAGCGAGAATCTCTGCAAAACCTTGAGGAATTTTTGAAAAACCTCATGAATTTCACCTACGTCTATACCTTTACAACCTTCGATTCTTATCTCTCTTTCGCCAAAGAAAACGAGTGCTTAGTCTACCGATCTGATGCGGAAGACACGTACTTCTATGACACGATTTACCCCCTCGCCAAGCATTCCAAACTCCATACGGCAGAACTACAAGTCGAGCACTTCAGCGAGGCCGACAAGAAGCGCTGCGCGGACTATTTTGGCGAAGCCGATCTTGGCTTAGTTAAGGGCAATGCCCTCTCAAGCCAAATCTCCGTGACGAAAAGCCCCGACCAAGCGGGGCAATTGATTCGTTCCTATTACAAGGCTTAGGCTTTCGCGCGAACGAAGTCATCGAATTCTTTGACCTCATTAAGGTCATCGAAGACCGCGAAGATATAGAAGTCACCCATGGCGACCGCGATATGTTTGGGGTAACGGCCCGACATTTTGATGTGGCTGCCATATTTCTCGTGGATTTCCGCGATGCTATGGACGTAATTTAGGGTATCTTTGCGATGCGAGGCGATCGAGTAATGCTTGGGCAACGTCAAATCGACACGCACTTCGTCATAAGCGATGATGTCGGCGTAGATGTCATAAACGGAAACCGAGTTGGCGTAGTCGATGAGGTCTGGGGTATATCCGCCTGGGGCGCGCATGTTGCATTCTAAGGCGACGAATTCGCCTTTTTTGGCAAGCCCTGGCTTATCTTGGTTCAAGACGAAGAACTCGATGTGGAAGAAGCGACGTTTGATGCCAAAGGCCTTCACCACTTGCCGCCCTACCTTTTCGAAAGCGACTTTGTCGATGTCGGGCATCGGAAGGGCAAAGGGCATGTTGGTGTACGCATGATCGTTGCCTTCGGCCATGAACTGCGCGACCGCGACGGGGAAATGGTCGGTGGTGCAGAAGACGACATCGCCTTTGGAATCGCAGATGCCATCGAAAGAAACGATGGAAGCGTCCACGAATTCTTCCATGATGTAAGGCTCGGGGAGAACACGCTCGAAGAAGCGGTCCACGTCCTCCATCGTCTTAAGGCTATAGGAATCCCCTGCTCCAACGCCGATGTTGGGTTTGACAAAGACGGGCATGCCGACTTCCTTGATGAACTTGAGGGCTTTTTCTTTGTCCTTTGCCCCTTCGACGACGAGGTAACGCATCGTTTTGGCGCCGCCTTTTTGGAAATATTCCTTCATTCCCGATTTGGCCTTGATGTGGAACATTTCCTCCGGTTGGAAGCCCGTGTCGACATGGAACGCCGCGCGAAGACGGGCGTCTTCTTCCAGCCACCACTCATTCTGCGATTCGATGAAATCGATCTTGCCGTATTTGTTTTGGTAATAGGCCACGGCATCTTCCATCGCCCGCTGATTGGACATGTCGGAGACGTAATAATACTCCGTCAAAGCCGCGGTGAGGCGCGGATGAAGGTCGTAATAGGGCGAATCCCCGATGCCTAAAACGTTGATTCCGCGGGAACGGAGCGATTCCACCCACTTGAAATATCGGACGGGGAAATTCGGAGAAACGAAGACGAAATTCATATTGGTACCTCCAAGGTAAATCTATCAGGGGCTAAGCGTCGCCCTCGGATAAGCGTTTTGCGTCAATGCGGGCCAAAGCTTTGGCCAATTTGATTTTGGCACGGACCAAATCGATGCCATCGGGGCGCTTCTCGATGCGGTCGAGGTTACGGTCGCGGGCAGCCGTGGCGCGCGCCAAATCGATGTCGCCGCCATAATTGATTTCCTCGCAATACACCGTGACGCCGATGCCATGTTTGACATCGACCGCCCCGCCGAAAATGGCGTAGTACTCGTTCTTTTTCTCGGTTTGGATGCGAAGAACTCCCGCCGGAGAAATCGAGCCGATGTAGTTGGTGTATCCCGGTTCGATGAGCAAAGGGCCTTTGTCGGTCGGAACCAAAAGGGAAAGCGCGACGTCGTCATAGACGCAGCCGTGCATCGTCAGGACCTTCAAAGGGAATCCCGCCATCGCTTATTCCTCCAACGCCTTCGCGTGGGCCACCACATCTTCGATGGTGCCGCAATATAAGAAGGCGGATTCGGGGTAGGAATCGTAATCGCCCGAGAGAATGGCTTTGAACGAACGCACCGTTTCCTGCAAGGGGACATAGATGCCTTTGTTGCCGGAGAAGGCTTCCGCGACGTGGAACGGTTGCGAAAGGAAGTTACGGACCCTGCGGGCGCGGTTGACGATGGCCTTGTCCTCGTCGGAAAGCTCATCGATGCCCAAAATGGCGATGATGTCTTGCAGTTCTTTGTAACGTTGCAGAAGCTGTTGCACGCCACGGGCCACGTCGTAATGCTCTTGTCCCACGATGTTTGGGTCTAAAGCGCTCGAAGAAGAATCCAAAGGATCGACCGCGGGGAAGATGCCTAAAGAGGCGATGTTACGGTCTAGAAGCGTGCGCGCGTCAAGGTGCGAGAAGGTCGTCGCCGGCGCGGGGTCGGTGAAGTCGTCCGCGGGGACGTAAATCGCTTGAACCGAGGTGACCGAACCATCGCGAGTGGACGTGATGCGCTCCTGAAGTTGGCCCATTTCGGTGGCCAAAGTCGGTTGATACCCTACCGCGGAAGGCATGCGGCCCAAAAGGGCGGAAACTTCGCTGCCGGCCTGCGTAAAACGGAAGATGTTATCGATGAAAAGCAAGACGTCCTGCTTCTTTTCGTCGCGGAAATACTCCGCCATCGTTAAAGCGCTAAGAGCCACGCGCATACGAGCTCCCGGGGGTTCGTTCATCTGACCGAAGCAAAGGGCGGTATTGCTTAAAACGCCCGACTCCTTCATTTCAAAGTAAAGGTCATTGCCTTCGCGGCTACGCTCGCCAACACCCGCGAAAACCGAGGTGCCGTTGAGCTCTTTGGCGATGTTGAAGATCAGTTCTTGGATGAGGACGGTTTTGCCAACACCCGCCCCGCCAAACAAGCCGATCTTGCCACCTTTGACGTAGGGGCAAAGAAGGTCGATGACTTTGATGCCGGTTTGCAGAATCTCATGAGAGACGGATTGCTCCGCGAACGTCGGCGCGGGGCGATGAATCGGCATGCGTTTGCATTTTTCCAGCGATTCTTCGCCTAGATCATCAATGGGTTTGCCAAGCACGTTGAACATGCGGCCAAGCGTCTCTTCGCCAACGGGGACGGAGATGGGCGCTTCGGTGTTGATGGCTTCCATGCCACGCTGAATGCCATCGGTCGGACCCATGGCCACGCAGCGGACGACATCGTCGCCGATGTGTTGCATGACTTCGATGACGAGCTCTTTCTTATCGGGGAAGGTAATGCGCAAAGCCGTCAAAATCTCGGGCAGATGCTTGCCTTCGAATTTCACGTCGATGACGGGGCCCACCGCTTGGACGATGATGCCGATCAAATCTTCTTTCACAGGGCTTTTCATGATGTTGGCTCCTTTCAGTTGGCGTTTTTGGAACCCGACACGACTTCCGTGATTTCTTGGGTGATCGCGGTTTGACGGGCTTTGTTGTATTCAATGGTGAGTTTGTTGAGCAAGTCGTCGGCGTTGTCGTTGGCGGTATCCATGGCGTTGCGACGGCTGGCTTGTTCGCATAGTTGCGACTCGGAGATGCGGGCGTATAAGACGGCACCCAGGTAATAGGGAAGCAATTGGTGGATTTGCTCTCTTGCCGTAGGTTCGAATAAGGGAGGGCAATACGCTTCTTCGGGGCGCTTGGGGTCGTCGAGTCGGACCGGAAGCAACGTGACCGACGCGGGTGCGAAGCTGATGGAATTGACGTATTTCGTGTAAATGAGGACGACTTTGCGGACTTTTCGCTCATTGAAGAGGGCTTTGATCTGCCGACACGCGGCATTGATCGTCTTCGCGTCCATGATCTGATCGAGGGGCGGGAAGTCGGTGATGACGTTCTTGTAACGGGGGTCATGGCCATAATGGTTCCGACCTTTTTCGCCAAGGGGAATGATTTGGTCTTTCTCAGGATCGATTAATGTATCAGCGAACTTATAGATGTTGCCGTTATAGCCGGCGCATAAGCCTAAGCTAGAGGTCACGATGAGGTAGAGGGTTCCCTCGACCTCTTCGTTTTCGAAGGCGTAATGGGTTTTGGACTCGAAGTCGTGAAGGAAAAGCTCCGCCATGACTTCTTCAAGCCCTTTGGCGTATTCCTCCGATTGCTCGAGCAGGTCGCGGTACCGCTTTAGTTTCACCGTGGCCACCATTTCCATGGCCTTGGTGATCTTCTGCGTCGAGCGAATCGAGGCGATTCTCCGTTTTGTCTTCGTGAGTCCTAACGACATGGATTACCTCGACTTGGCGTACTCCTCAATCGCGTTTTTGAGTTTTTGGTCGAGCTCGTCGCTGATGGCTTTCTTCTCGATGAGCTCTTGGATGATTTCGTTATGGTTGGCTTCGATGAAGCTCGTTAAGGCCTCAAGATAAGGCAACACGGCGCCTTTCTCTAGGTCATCCAGGTATTTGTTTTTGACGGCGAATAGCTCCACCACCTGTTTCCACATGGGATAGGGGGCGTATTGCTTTTGCTTCAAGGTCTCCATCAAGACCGAACCATGGGCAAGGATCTTTTTGGTGGAGGCATCGAGGTCGCTGCCAAACTGCGAGAAGGAAAGCATTTCGCGATAGCTCGCAAGTTCGATCTTCAAGCTCGCGGCGACGGATTTCATGGCCTTGGTTTGGGCGGAAGAGCCAACGCGGCTCACCGAGAAGCCCGAATCGACGGCAGGACGTTGACCCGATGCGAAGTAATCGGTGACCAAGAAGATTTGGCCATCGGTAATGGAAATGACGTTCGTGGGAATATAGGCCGAGATGTCGCCCGCCTGCGTCTCGACGATGGGAAGGGCGGTGATCGAACCTCCGCCGTACTTTTCGCTTAAGTGGCAGGCGCGTTCGAGGAGTCTAGAATGCAAATAGAAGATGTCGCCAGGATAGGCTTCGCGGCCTGGGGCGCGTTTTAGTAGCAACGACAACGTGCGATACGAGACGGCGTGCTTGGACAAATCGTCAAAGACGATGAGCACGTCTTGGCCAAGCTCGAGCCATTCTTCCGCCATCGCCATGCCTGCGAAGGGGGCGATATATTGGTTCGGCGCGGCTTCGGAAGCCGAGGAGGAGACGACGGTGACGTAATCCATGCAGCCAAGTTCGCGGAGTTTGTCCACAAGCGCCGCGACGGAGGAATTCTTTTGACCAATCGCGACGTAAATGCACTTCACGCCTTTATCTTTCTGGTTGATGATCGCGTCCAAGGCGATCGCGGTCTTGCCGGTTTGGCGGTCGCCGATGATGAGTTCGCGCTGGCCACGGCCAATCGGGATCATCGCGTCGATGGCTTTGATGCCGGTCTCCAAAGGAGTGTCGACCGATTTACGCGTCATGACGCCCGGAGCGATGCGTTCGATCGGACGGGTTTTGGTATAGGAAATCGGTCCTTTTTCGTCGATGGGGAGGCCAAGGGCGTTGACGACGCGGCCAAGAAGGCCATCGCCGACGGGGACTTCCACGACGCGGTGGGTGCGTTTGACGGTATCGCCTTCCTCGATTTGCGTTTCGGAGCCGAGGAGGACGGCGCCGACGTCTTCGTTATCGAGGTTCATGACCATGCCGACGATATCGTTGGGGAACACCAAAAGCTCGCCGAGCATCGCCTTGTCTAGGCCATAGCAAAGCGCGATGCCATCGCCAACGGAAATGACGGTACCGACGTCATCGGTCTCAAGCCGTGACTCATACCCTTGAATCTGCGCCTTGATCAGTGCGGAGATTTCGCTGGAATCGATTTTCATGATTGGGTTCCTCCCTTAAGGGCGCGCTTCATCCCCTGCAAACGGGAAGATAACGTGCCGTCGTAGACCTTGCCATCGATCGAGACCTTGACTCCGCCTAGGAGCTTATGGTCGACGATGGGGGTCAGACTGACCTTGCTTCCAAGGGACTTCTCCAAAGCGGCTTCGATGTCCTTGATTTGCTTTTCCGACAAGGAGGCAGCCGTATAGAGATAGCCTTCTTTCACGCCAAGGTCGGCGTGGACCAAACTGCGGTATGCGGTATTGATACCGGGCAGTTTTTTGATGCGGTGATGGTCGATCACCACGTAAAGAAATGGGATAAAATGAGTGAGATTTGCGAATCTTTTGCCATAAAGCTTGTCCAAAATGCCTCGCTTTTCCTCGCGGGTTAGACGCGGGGAAGATAGCGCTGCGCCTAAGTCGGGTTGCTCGCGTAAATCGCGCACGACCACGCCTAAGGCATCCATCGCGGACTCGCGCAGCGAAGGCTGCAGCATGTCGTAGAGGGCGGAAGCGTAATTTTGGCAAAGTTCGTCGGTCATCGTTACGCTCCTTCTTCTCCATCAATGCCGTCGACGAAATCGGCGACGAAACGGGCATTGTCCTCAGTGTTGACTTCGCGGCCCAGCAAATTCTCCGAGGCCATCATGGCCACGTCGATGATGTGGGTGCGGACCGCTTCCTTCGAGGCCTCTTCGGCAGCGCGAATATCCTCTTCGGCGCGACGGCGTTTGGCTTCGACTTCTTCGTCGGCGGCCTTCAAAATGCGGGCGCGTTCGAGTTCGGCTTGTTTGCGCGCGCTTTCGATGATGCGTTCGGCTTCCTGTTTGCCTTCGTCGATGGTCTGATCCTTTTCCATCGCGGCTTTGTAGGCGATGGCTTGGTTGGATTTGGCGTCTTCGATCATCGCGTTGACGGCGTCACGACGCTTCTTGAGCATTTTCTTCACGGGCTTGTAGCCAATGACGAAAACCAAGATGAGCAGGACGACAAAGGCGATGAGTTGGACCACGAAATCCCAATAACCGTTGGGGAAGATCTTCGCCGTGAACTCGTCATCGCGGAAAGGCGAGCATGCGCAAAGGAACCCGCTTAGGGGCAAAAGAATCCATAAGCTGCGTTTTCTCATGGTTCTTTTCTCCTTGGGATCAGACTTTGCCGCCGAGAAC
>JBGUWA010000191.1:0-3795 GCA_045220635.1 Candidatus Alloenteromonas sp.
GGAACGAATGCATCGATCGCTTTTTGGCGGTCTACGATCATTCTTAAGGTCGAGGATTGGACGCGGCCGGCGGATTTGACGTTGATGTTGCGTTTCATCAAGGAAGAGACCTTGAAGCCGATGATGCGGTCTTCCATGCGGCGCGTTTCCTGCGCCTTGACGAGGTTCATGTTGATGTAGCCCGGGTTATCCATCGCCGCGACGATCGCGGGTTTGGTGATTTCGTGGAACTGCAAGCGTTTGGTCGTCTCCACGGGCAAGCCCAAAACCTGGGCGAGATGCCACGAGATGGCTTCGCCTTCGCGGTCAGGGTCGGTCGCGAGGAAGACTTCTTCCGCTTTGTGCGCTTCGACGGATAATTTCTCGATGAGGGCCTTCTTGCGAGGGGTGATTTCCCAGTCGGCGACGAAGCCCGCGTCGATGTCGATGCCTAGGCCGCCTTTGCCGCGCGTGGAAAGATCACGGATATGACCTTCCGAGGCGAGAACTTTGAAGCCAGTGCCGAGATAACGGCTAATGGTTTCGGATTTTTTAGGAGATTCAACGATAACTAATTTCATAAAGACGGATGCGGAATGCCATGAATATAGACGGCTGTTTTTGCCTTGTCAAAGGAGGGATTTCACTAATCCTATATATATAAATAAGGAAGTTATTTATAAGGTCGAAAAGAAATTTTTTCTTCTTTCAACAGGGTTCTGCGGGGTTTGCGGAGGAAAGGAAGAGTTCCAAATCGTCCGCGTTTTCGATGAGGGCGGCACCGGTTTTGATGAGTTGGTTGTTGCAAGCTTCCTCGTCGGCTCGGAAGGGGATCGCGCCTACGTCGCGCGACATATCCAAGGCATAGGCGACGGTGATCATCGTGCCGCTTCTTGGGTGCACTTCCCCTATGAAAACGCCTTGGGCAAACGCCGCCAAAAGACGGTTCCTGGCTGGGAAGTGTTGGGCCTCGGGATCGACGTATCCAGGGTACTCGGAAATGAGCAAGCCGTTTTTGGCGATTCGGTTCCGCAAGGCTTCGTTCTCTTTGGGGTAGCATCGCTCGATGCCGTTGCCCATCACCGCGATCGATTTCCCTGGGAAGCTGGCCGTCGCTTCGGCGGCGACCGTGTCAATGCCCCTGGCTAACCCCGAGCACACGATATAGCCGCGGTCCACGATCGACTGGCAAAGCGATCGCGTTTTGTTTTTCGCGTATTCGGAAGGCTCGCGGCTCCCCACCACCGTCAAAATCTTGGAACGGTCTTGGATGAGGTCGAGGTTCCCATAGTAATAAAGAACGAACGGGGGATGCGGGCATTCCTTTCGTAAGTAGACGGGATAATCGGGATCGATGAACGTCACCACCTTGCACTTTAGCTCGGCGATGAGTTTCGCTCCTTCCTCGGAATCGAGATATTCCCGCTTCTGCACGGCGGCGTAGATGGAATTCCAATTCCCTTGGTACTTGATTGAGAGGGCGATGAGGGCCTCTCGTCCAAAATATATCATGGCAAATATACCTCCTATTTACCTATTGGAGGAAAATCGCCAAATGTAGAAAAATTCGTTTAAAAAAGCGTAAGTTGTTTTTGGAAGAACGCGGCGACGGGTTTGAAACTTTTGCGATGAACCCCATCAATTGGGCCATTTTCGGCTAATTCTTCCATATGTGCCTTCGTTCCATAGCCTTTATGCGTTCCGAACGAAAAGGCGGGAAATTGGCGTTCTAGCTCTTCCATGTAGAGGTCACGCGTCACTTTCGCGAGGATCGAAGCCCCCGCGATATTCAGCGCTTTGGCATCTCCTTTGATTACCGGGATCACTGGAACCGGCAAATCCTTAAACGGCATCGCGTCCGTCAGGATCAATTCATAAGGACAGGTGATTTGGGCAAGCGCGCGCTTCATCGCAAGCTTGGTCGCCTCATAAATGTTTAGGGTATCGATCTCTTCCGCGGAGGCAAAAGCGATGCCATAGCTTAAGGCGTTGCTTTTGATCTCCTCAAATAACGCCATCCGCTTCTTCGCGGTCAGTTGTTTTGAATCATTGATCAACGGATTTTGGTAATCGGGAGGGAACACCACCGCCGCGGCCACGACCGGCCCTGCCAAAGGACCGCGCCCCGCTTCGTCGATGCCCACGATATGGGAAACGGATTCGCTATAAAACTGCCGCTCAAACGTCAGCATTGGGGAAGCTCCAAGGAATATTTGCCCAAGAGGCCATCCTTAAATTCCTTTATTAAGAGATAGCAGGCTTTCGTTAAGGACGGCTCGCTCCCTTCAAGAAGCAACCGCCTTCTCGCGATTTCATAGAAAGCGTCGTCGCTTTGCATCTTGCTTAGATCCTCGATCCCGAAGCGTTCTTTTAAGGCGTCAGGATATTCTTCGCGTAAATAGCCAAGCAAGGCATAGGCCAAATCTTCGGTGGGCAAGACTTCTTCTTTCATGCAGCCAAGTAAGGCTAAGCGAACCGCCATCGCTCCATCGGGATAGTTCATTGGAAGGACCCCAGGGGTATCGAGCAAGATGAAATCGTTGTCCAAACGGATCCATTGCTCGGCGCGGGTCACGCCAGCCTTATTGCCAACCGTGGCTTTCTTTTTGCCACAAAGGTTATTGATCAACGTGGATTTGCCAACGTTAGGAATGCCGATGACCATGAGGCGAATCGGTTGCTTTTTCATGCCAAATCGCGCTTCTTTTTCGCGTTTCTTCGCCATCAAAGGCTCGCAAGCGGCGGAAAGGGTCGAAAGGAATTTTCCTTTGGTTAAATCCCCCGAAATCGCCGCAATTCCCTGTTGTTTGAAATAGTTTAACCACGCGCTGGTCGCTTTGGGGTCGGCGCGGTCTTCTTTGCTAAGAAGGACAAGCCGAGGCTTGTTGCCCGCTAATTCGTCGAGCAATGAGTTACGCGAAGATAGCGGCGCACGGGCGTCCACGATCTCCACGACGAGTTCGATGACCGAAATGAAGCCCTCGAGCTTTCGTAAGGCCTTCTGCATGTGGCCAGGAAAATAATGCACCCCTTGCTGCGCCACTAATCGATCCTCCGATAGTTCCACGGCGTGAAGATGTAATCCCAGCTATCTTTTGGCGATAGGTTCTCATCGAGTTGACGCCTTCCCGTAACCAAATACGCTTTGCCCACGATCATTTCCCCAAGAATTGCGCCAACGCGGGTATCGCGTGAATCCGAGGAGTGGCCACGGTTATCGCCCATGACGTAATATTCGTTTTCCTTCAACGCGACTTCTGGAGCAGAGGTCTTGGGATAGGTATAGGACATGCCTTGGTAGTCGGGGAAATCCGCCATCGTATATAAAGGCTTTAAAACCCACGCATCGGGTTTGCCGTAATTGATGGTCGTCCTTCCCCAAGCGCGATTAAAGAGTTCCGAATCGTAGTCCACCGCATCGAACTTAATCGTTTCTCCAGGCAAACCGATCAAACGTTTGATCTTGGATTTCGCGTTGGACTTCAGGATAAGGTTGCCCTTGCTGTCGCGGCGATATTCGCCCGAAGCCATGGTCTCATAGTTTTCGGGGTAATAGGTAATGACGATATCAAAGCGTTTCAAGGAAGCGCGCCAATTGTCTTTGTCCTCCCCCTTCGCGTAACCATAGTCCACGAAATCCCCAGGACGATTGCTGCTTCTGGACCAAGACAAAAGATTCCCATCGGCATCGGTCGCGTCCTTATTAAGCGTCGGATACATGGACATGCCATTGACGAAGAACGGCATATTGTAGGCAACGGAAAGGTAAATCACGTTCGTCGACACGGCAACCACGAGCAAAAACGTCACGATCAA
>JBGUWA010000192.1:0-12843 GCA_045220635.1 Candidatus Alloenteromonas sp.
ACCTGGCGATGATACCGGTCTTATTCTCATCAAGAGTGGCGACGAGTTCGTTGTTTCTTTTCTTTGAGTTTGATAACGCAGAGAGCACTCGCTTGGCGTGAGGGGCGTTATCGACGCCCGTCAAAAGCACGCTGTCGGCGTAGTTATAGACCTCGCTCCCCTCTTTGAGGAACGTCGCCTTGATGTTTTCCTTGAGGCTCAATGAGGGATTAATGCTTTTGTTCACAAAGGGGGAACCGCCAAAGACGGCATGGAAAGCGACTTTCTCATAGACGCTTTTATTCGGGTAGAACAAGCTCGCCTCAAGATAAGAGAACTCATCCAAGGAGATGGTCGCATTGAACCTTCCGAATAGAGGATTGCCCTCCACGAGAAGCTTTGTCATCGAGGCGATGGAGGATCCGCATAGGAGGATACCAAGATGGCCTCGATGATGATCGATGATGGACTGAAAGAGGGAGTCCACCTTGTTCTCGTTCTCGAATTCCTTCAGGTAAGGGTATTCATCCAAAACAACCGCCCGCACTTCTTCTTTATCGGAAAGGAAATCGAAGACCTCGATGAAAGAGGAGAAATGGGCATAGGAAGGCAAATCGATGCCGTTCCTTCTAAGTTCGATGATAAATAAGGAGAGGTTCGCGGAGAGGGTGTCCTTTACGCATTCGTAATAGATGTATTTGCTGCCTTCAAGAGCGGCTTTGATCAAAGAGGTTTTCCCCACGCGCCTTTTGCCATAAAGGCAGATGGAAGAGCCCTGCAAAACGTCTTTCAGCTGTTTTTTCTCTTTCGCGCGTGAATAGAACATCATCGGTCTCCTCTACACTGACATTTTTGTCACTGACATTTTTGTCAGTATTATTATAACGGTCTTTATCACTCCGTCAACGCCACCTCTGCTCTAAGCGCAGGACCTTTTGTAATAAGGATGGGTTTGTGACAATGAGAAGTATAAATTACCACGAACGCCCCTACTTCTTTTAAAATATGGGCATGGCAAGAAGCATTCCCGTAAGGTTTCTCTATAATGCCCGCGATCTCGGCCGTAAATACCATGACGTCCGCATCAAGAAGCACATGCTTTATCGCGGCAAGGCCCTGAGGGGTTTGCTTTGGGGTGAAAAGAAGACCTTGGTGAACTGGGCGAAGCTTCGCACCGTCATCGATTTACGCTCCCACGCCGAGGCGGAAGAAAGACCCGATGACTTCATCCCTGGGATCAAGTTCCTCCACTTCCCCATCTTCGAGCAAGAACGGGCGGGCATCACCCATCAGAAAAAGAAACGCACCAAGAGGGAGATTCTCGATCTATATAATCATCTGCCCCCGATGGAAGAGCTTTACGCTTCCTTCATCAAAGGGCAATCCCTCAAGAACCTCGCCGCTTCGGTGTCGTATATCCTAAACGCCAAAGACGAAGAATACGCGATTTACTTCCATTGCTCCGAAGGCAAGGACCGCACGGGCATCCTCGCCGCCATCTTGTTGCTGATTCTAGGCGTCTCAAGGAAAGAAATCGAAAGAGACTACTTACGCACCAACAGGGTTTCCCGTCATAAGGCTAGGGCCATCTATTTCGGCGTGCGTTACATCATGCACGACCATCAAGCCGCCAGAAACATCTACCCCTTCTTCGTCGCCAGGCTATCCTACTTATCGCAGCTATTTCAAGTCATTGAAATCACCTATGGCAATGACCTTAACCGCTTCTTCTTTGAAGGCCTAGGGTTAACGCAAGAAAGCATCGACGCCTTCCGCAAGAAGATGATCGTTCCCAAAAAATAACGAAAACCGCCAGGCATCTGACGGTTTCTTTTTGTGATGGGCTCTTCTTTAGAAGAGGACGTCTTCGCTCTTGGCTTTGATTTCGGCAGAGGCGATGAAGGGGATACGGGTGGTGTAGCCCGCTTTGGCCGCCACGTACTTCTTGGCCCAAAGGGTGAAGATTTCGGTGTTCCAGCGGAGGACCGAGTCGTTGTAGATTTCGCGAGCAGCGGTGATTTCCTGCTGGAGGTAGTTGTTTTGCTGCATGGCATCGGCGATGGCGCGCTGAGCCTTGAGTTCGGGATAGTTCTCGAAAGCCACGTTGATGGATTTCTCGACGTCGCCAAGGCGTTCGGCCAAAGCGATACGGGTTTCATCCGACATGGAGCCAGAGCGGAGCTTGGCGATCTCGGTGAAGGTGCTCTTGTCGAGGTCGATGGACTTCTCGAGGAGCTTGGCGGTGTTCTGGAGAACGACGACGCGCTGGAGCTGATAGTTGTCGATGGTCGAGGCGGCGTGCTGGATCTTTTGCTGGAGCTGTTGGAGATAGCTCTTGGCGTGGGCTTTGCGACCCATGTAGATCAAACCAGAGATAATGGGGAGCGGAAGGATCCACAAGAAGATGTTCATGAACTTGTCGGCGCCATCGAGTTTGACGGCAACCTTCTTGTCGATAACGTGAACGTCGCGGCCTTCAGTGTTAATTGTCGAAACATCCGTTTCATCTAATTCGTTAGGCATAATTGAAACCTCCTAGGTTATGTGAGGATATTTTAGGATAATTCGTCTCTAACTTAAATAGTTAGAACGCAGGGATGTACAAGTGTCGGAATCATCCATTCGCAAAGGATAACCAACTTGAACCATGCAGCGAAAAAAGGAAGCGTCTTGCGTAGGCGCTTCCTTTGTCGTTTCGTTTAGTCTTCTTCGAAGAATTTGCTGATCTTGGTGCCCATCTCGGTGGACATCTTTTCTTTCTGGCCAACGAAGAAGGAGAGCAAGCCGCGTTCGAAGTATAAGCCGCGATCCGCCAAATACTTGTTCAACGGTTCGAGAGACTTATGCTCGAAGACCGAACGCGTCGCCTTGGAATCGACTAGACCCACGTTGAAGTCTTGCTTGACTTCGTCATATTGGATCCAGTGAACCGGAACCTGATGCCAACGGCCATCGCCGCCATGAACGGAGACATAGTCCACCCGCGGCGTCGTGTGATACGAACGCGACAAGACGTTGACTTCATCGGTGCCCGAAATCTTATGCGCGTTGGCTTCTTTGAGGATCAACGGCAAATCGGGATCCGCGCCTTCGGGCATGAAGAGATGACGGTTCATCTTGTTGATCATGGCCTCATGTTCGAAGGAAGTCATGTTGCTGCGATAATCGTCGCCATAGATGTATTCGTGCGGCTTATGGATTTGGTATAAGGGAATCGATAAGATCGGCGCGAGGTCGAAGAACAAACCCTTGATGAAGGAATCGCAATAGGAGACGAATTTCTTCTTGCCCGCCTCGAAATCGAAGTCCTTGAAGTATTCCGCGCCCGGCTGGTAATCGAAGTTCTGCGAGTGGCGGGAGCACACCGAAGTCAACATCGCGTCCTTGACCATCATGAAGTCGTCGCCATAGGGCTCAGGATCCTTGATGAGGTCGACCATGTTCTTCTGGGCAAGCGGAGTGAAGAGGAGACGATATTCGACTTCGTGGTCGCGGTCATCCGCCCCAAACAAGGCATCGAATTCGTCGTTGCCGAGCTTGGTGAAGGTCTTGCCCGCTTTGATCGCGGCTTCTTCTTTCTTGTTGAGCTCTTTGACGCGGTTCTTAACAAACTTATCGAGCTCTTTCTCGCTTTTGCCCGACATTCCGCTTGGAGAACGGGAGAAATGTAGATGCGGCGCGGCTTCCGAGCCATAGATCAAGCGGGTTTCATCCCAATACGCCGGCGCGGGGTGAACCGCTTCGGCGGTTAAGGTTTCGCTATGGGTCTCGGTATGGGTATTGCCCTTGGAGTCGGTATGCGTCGTGGTCCAGGTGATGACTAACGTACCGGTGTAGACTTTGTCGCGGACCTCGTGACGGAATACCTTTTCTAGCACAAAGGGGTTCCCTTGGATGTTGCCGGAGATGACGCCCAACACCGAAGTGTCGGGGTCGGTCTCTTCGCCCATGCCAAAGGCGCGGTGCATGTAGGAATAACGCGCGGGCGTGAACGTCTTGTCTAGGTCGATGATCGGCGTCGCCTTTTCCATGACTTGGCCCGGCATGTCATCGTCGAGCAACGCATTGACGCCAGCCATGTCGCTATAGCACTGATCGAGGGCTTTCTTTTCGAGTTCGAGCTTCTTGGAGAGCTCGTCTTCTGCCGCGGCGAGGGCGGCTTTGATCTTGTTCTTGTAGAAGATGAGCATCAAGATGCCCGGAATGATGGCCAAGATGAAGCCGAGGATGATCGCGAAAATGGTCCACCCTTTCGCGGTTTTGGCTTTCTTGAGTTTCTTTCGGGCCTCTTCGGTGGCCTTTTGGGCTTCCCCATAGGCTTTGACGTGAAGTTTGTTCGCGCCTTTGTCGAGGCTTGCTTGCTCCGCCAAACCTTCATAGAAGGCTTCCGCGGTTTGGTGATATTGGGTTTTCAGACCCGTTTCGTATAGCTGCTTCGGACGATATAAGGGTTGTTCGCTTTCCATGGTTTACATTCCTCCAAACCCGCCAGGGAATCCCCCTCCAGGAGGGAAACGCCCGGATTTCTGGTATTGTTTCATCTGCTTCATCATCTGCTTCGACTGCTCGAATTTCCGCAAAACGCGGTTGACGTCGGCGTTGGTCAATCCCGAGCCTTTCGCGATGCGGTTTTTATGAGAATAACGCAGGATTTCGGGATGACGACGTTCGTATGGGGTCATCGAGTTGATGATGGCTTCGAAGACGCGCATCTCTTGCTCGGCTTTCTCTTTTTGCTCGTCGGTGAGCTTGGGCATGCCCGGAATCATCTTGGCGATGAAGCCGATATTGCCGATTTTTTGGACTTGCTTCATCTGACGGAGCATGTCTTCGAGGGTGAATTCCCCTTCCATCATCTTGCGCGCGTCTTTTTCGGCTTGCTTCTCGTCGATGGCTTCCTTGGCCTTCTCGACGAGGGTGACCACGTCGCCCATGCCCAAGATGCGGTCCGCCATACGATCGGGGTAGAACATCTCGAGCTCGTTGACCTTTTCGCCAATGCCGGCGAACTTAATCGGCAATCCCGTCAAATATTTGATGGATAAGGCCGCGCCGCCACGCGCGTCGCCATCTAATCGCGACAAGATGATACCCGAAAGACGGAGGTCTTGGTTGAAGGCATTGGCCACGTTGACCGCGTCTTGACCTGCCGCGGCATCTACGAGCAAGAGCACTTCCTTGGGATGGACTTCGTGGTTGATGCGCTTTAGCTCATCCATCAAGGCCTCGTCGATTTGCAAGCGGCCGGCGGTATCGATGATCAAGACGTCATAGCCTTCCTTGAGGGCTTTCTCCTTCGCGTGCATCGCGATCTTGACGGGGTCGACTTTGTCGCCTTCCTCGTAGAAGCCGATGCCGGCGTTGCTGGCGACCGCCCTCAACTGATCGATCGCGCCTGGGCGATAAATGTCGCAAGCCGCGACCAAGGTCTTCTTGTTCTCTTTGTTTTGGAAGTAATAGCCAAGTTTGCCTGCGGTCGTGGTTTTGCCGGTACCTTGCAAACCCACCATCATGATGATGGTCAACGGCTTCTCGTAAAGTATCCCTTCTTGTTCGTCGCCCAAGAGGTTCTGAATTTCGTCATGGACGATCTTGACGACCATCTGGGAGGGATTGACTTTGTTGTAGACGTCTTGGCCTAAGGCCTTTTCCTTGACGTCGTTGATGAAGGATTTGACGACCTTGAAATTCACGTCGGATTCTAACAAAGCGACGCGGATTTCACGGAGCATGTCCTCCATGTTCTTTTCGGTAAGCTTGCTCTGGCCACGAATCTTCTTGAATACGCCGGTGAGCTTATCGCTTAGGGATTCAAACGCCATAGGGTCTCCTTTCTAGTCTTGGTCCACGATGCCCTTTAGTAAGGGCAATATGGCCTTGGCTTCTTCTAACGAGGTCGCTTTGCTTAAGCGTTCCATCGCTTCTGTCACCTGCTCGTCTTTTTTAGAAGCATGCAGGCACTGCTCATAATGATTTAACTTCGCGACGCCTTTTTTCACCGCGTCGAAGATGGCGGTTCGGCTGGTGCCTCGCTCCTCCGCGATCTCGCTTAAGGAGAGGTTGAAGCGGAAATAGAGGTTGAGGATCTCGCGTTGGGCGTCGCTTAACAAAGGTTCATAAGCGTCTAATAACGCCAACGTCGCGTCCCAGCTTTCCAAGATCTCGGTCTCACGCATCGGAGGATTCTCCAAGCAAGAGGCCATAGAGGTATTGGTCGAGGTCGAATTCGCGCAGGTCTTCCATCTTCTCGCCCAAACCGATGAAGCGGACGGGGACGCCGAGTTCGTCGCGGATGGAGAGGATGATGCCGCCTTTGGAGGTGCCGTCCATCTTGGTGATGACGATGCCCGTAAGCGGAGCGACTTCCTTGAAGGCTTTGGCTTGCAGAACGCCATTTTGCCCCGTCGTCGCGTCGATGATGAGGAAGGTTTCATGCGGGGCGCCTGGGATCTCTTTGCTTAAGACGCGCGTCATTTTGCCAAGCTCTTGCATCAAGTTGGCTTTGGTCTGAAGCCTACCCGCCGTATCGACGATCAATAGGTCGATCTTATGTTCTTTGGCGAACTTCGCCCCATCATAGGCCACCGAAGCCGGATCGGCCCCTTCTTTGCCCGTGATGATGTCGACGCCTAAGCGCTTGGCCCAAACGGAAAGTTGTTCCACCGCACCCGCGCGGAAGGTATCCCCCGCGGCCAGGGCGACTTTCTTGCCTTGCTGGAGGTAACGGTAGGCAAGCTTGGCGATCGAGGTGGTTTTGCCCACGCCATTGACGCCACAAACAAGAAGCACCGTCGGACCATCCGGAACGAAGCTGATTTCATTTTGGATGGATTCCCCTGCCGTCGCGTAATCGACGAACATCGCGTCGACCAAGGCTTCGTTGATGGATTTGGGGTCGGAGATCTTCTCTTGCTTGGCTTGGTCGAGAAGGTTCTCGATTAAGCGAAGCGAAAGCTCGACGCCGACGTCGGACTCGATGAGGATTTGCTCGAGTTCCTCGAAATATTCCTCGTTGACCGAGGCATAACGCTTGGAGAGGGCTTCGAGTTTGGAGGCAAACGCCTTACGCGATTTCTCCATGCCCTTCTCATAGCTTTTGGCCTCTTCGGTATTCTGGTTCTCTTTCTTCGAGAACTTATTTTTCAAAAACGAAAATAAACCCATGTTCTCTTACTCCGGTAACGACATCTTCCGCAAGGCGTCGGAGGCGGCTTCCGTCTCCGCGGCTTTCTTGCTCTTGCCAACGCCTCGGCCAATCTCGGCCCCTTCGAAATATACCGCCGCCAAGAACGTCTTATCCCCGCCATGGCCCTTCTCTTCGAGGATCTTATAGGTGACGGATTCCTTCTTGTCGGCCTGCATGCATTCCTGCAGATAGGACTTGGGGTTGATCGTCATGTCCACCTTCGCCGTCTTGACGTCAGTTTCGAAGATGTCGCGAACGATGCGGTAGCAAACCTCTAACCCCTGATCCAAATAGACGGCCCCGATAAACGATTCGAAGACGTCCTCAAGCAAAGACAAGTTCTCGGAAGCGTCCTTGGCAAAGCTTGCCCCAACGCGGATATATTCGTTTAAGCCTAACTTCTTGCAATATTCGGCTTCCGCGGCCGTGCGGATGAATTGGCTCTTCAGCATCGATAGCTTGCCCTGCTCCATCTCGGGGTGATAGATGTAGCAAAGCTCCGACACCACCATGCCCACGACGGCATCGCCCAAAAACTCCAGACGTTCATAGTCCTGATGACGGGTACCCGCCATGCCATTATAGGAAGAATGGGTAAACGCAAGCGAATAAAGCTCCTCGTTCTTAGGGAGGATATTGAAGCGACGATATAAGGCGATGTATTCACTAGCCATGGCGGTATTTTACCAGCATTGCCCCCTTATATAAATAAGGGCGGGAGGATTTTTCTTCTCTCCCCCTACCCTGCTCATCTTGCCTAGATCTTGGGCAACGGGGGAAGCTTCAGCGAGGATAGCAGACGTTCTTCTTCAACCGCCATCTTGAATCCGAGAAGGAAACGGGGCATCGTTTCGTAAAAATCGCCCGTTCCATAACGCGCATCGATAAGCTTGTAAATCCCATGGATTTGATGCTTATAAGGGGAATCGCTTTCGAGTAACGCTTTGGCGGAAGCGAGTTTCCCGTTGCTGGATTTTACTTCGTAAACATCGATGCCGTCTTTGGTTTCCACAAGAAAATCGTTCTCAAGATGTTTCAGCGTGTCTTCGTGGTAATAAAGCGGAACCTCTGCCTTATAGAGGGCTTCGGAGGCGATCGATTCGTAAATCGCGCCTTTGTATGCTCCTAGATTTCCCGAGAGGATTTCGCTGAGTAACGTAACGGGATAGGAAGCGACCAGCAAGCCAATGTCGGGGAAGTAGATTTTGAATTTATCCGGAGTCGCGTTGCCTTCCAAAGGGGTTTCGACGGCGGAAGTGTTGAAACAACGAACGATCAAGCCCGTTTTTTCGAGCCAGGCAATAGCTTCGGAGAACTCGCCGCTTCTTCCGCCTCCTTCGATATCCTTATATTTGAACTTCTTGCTTTTATCCTTGGCGAGTTGGGTATGAATCGAAGCGAAAAGCATCGACGTTTTCACGAACAGTTTCGCGTCAATGACCTTGGCGCCATCATCCTTATATCTCGTGCCAAAGTCGCTGACGTAATCCTTGAGAAGGTTGGTTAAGACCTCACGGGATTCCACTAAATCGTTGGTTTCAAGATATTTGATCACCGCGCGAGGAATGCCGCCGACGACGACATATCGAAGGAAATAGGCGTGAAGGGCGTCCAAAATCGAGTTATCGATCTTAGTTTGGTTCCGTAACGACTCGTAAATCAAATCGATGGTTCGTTCGCTTACGCCAGAGGCGATGAGAAACTCTTCGAAGTCCAAGGGTTTTAACGTGAGATACGCGTCATAACCCGCGGGAATGTTCTTGACTTTGAAATCGGATAATCCAAGCAAGCTTCCCGTGGCGATGACGTCGTAGCCACAGCCTGGAACAAAAAGCTTCAGGGATTCCCTTGCTTCAGGGCAATCGTTGATTTCGTCAAAGATCAATAAGGTTTTTCCCGGCTCGATCCGATCATCGGGATAACGGACTCGCGTGCGTTGGATGATGGTATCGACGGTGATTTTCCTATCGGGAGTGTCTTGGCTGAAAATTTCCCTTGCTCCCTTATCGTAACGAAGGTCATAGAAAACGAAGTTCTCATACTCTTCTTTGCCTAATCGCCGGGCTATATGGGTTTTCCCTACCTGCCTGAGCCCATCGATGATCAAAGGGTTTTTCTCGTTTTTTTGTTTCCACTTTATTAGCTTTGCATAGGCTTTTCGGTAAAGTTCCATAACAATCAACCTCACCAAAAATATAGCCATTTTTTTCAAAAAATGCAATTTTTAACACTTTTTGAATTCAAAAATTGCAATATTTTACACTTTTTGAAGATTTAGGTATGCAGATAGTGCCGCCGTTCTTGGCTTTTATCGATTAAGATTGGAAAACTCTTCGAAACAATCAACGCTTTCTGTGTATGATGTTTTTTCCATATCTTCTATTAAAATGTGGCTTCTATATGCGCAAAAGTGCGCTTTTATTTCGCTTTTTATTCGCTTTTTATTCGCCTTTTATGCGCTTCCGTGTTTATAGCAATACCCCTGTAAATAAGAAAACGCCACGCATCGCTGCGTGGTGTCGCTCGGCTTTCCTGTTTTACGTCTCGTGTAGCTCCAATTCCGACGGGACATCTCGTATTTGAGGTTTACCTCGCGGGAGATTCCAACCAACCGCGCCCTTGCGGGCTCGACCCTTATTTCCGAAGCCCACTTGACTGGACACGGCATTCAGGGACAAGTTTTTGGTTCTGCGGTGTACCGCTGAGAAGAACTCTTATCTTCCTAGGCCTATTTCGGATCACTCCTAGTAGGTCTCGACATCCGCCCCAAGGTACGTCTTCATTCGCTTGGGTGCATCAGCCACGTTCCGACTTCACGAGTTGCAGGGTGGAACGACTTCCTTCAGGGACTTGCGTCTCTGATCTCCCCCAGACTTGCGCCTGGGTTCGAGGCTTTTCCAGCGGTTTACCGCGCGCCGAGCCTCTTTTGGCACCGATCCGGTTATGAATTTCCGGAGGTTCGCGGACGCCCCTGCCACCCGAAGGTGACCGACACGTTCGTAGCCCCAATTCCAGTTTCACTGACGACGGGACTGTCGTTGGACCCCAGTAGGGTCGCTACCTGGCCGCGCGGAGGGTTAGTTGGACCACGCATTAGCGGTAGGAGCAGAGATTTTTCGGTTTACCGCGGCCTTTCTGCGGGGCCTAGGGTCTTTCTCCCATTTGAGCCTCACGGCTCAGCCACTACTTTCTTTTCCAGTTCCACTGGGAGGCGGATGGCGCCCGCCCCGAGCATCGGCTCATCACCGCAGCCCGTCTGCCGAGCTTGCCCATGCCTTACGGCGGAGGGAAGCGGCTCGATGCCCGATTCTCAGATCCTATCTGGCGGAGGGGGTTAGGTCCGCGGAAAGCCTCACGACTTCCTCTTGGATGGATTCGCTCGCTGATGAGGCGAGGTCCACCATCATCCTTGGTTCTGCTGGTCTACCAGCGGGAGGCAGGATTCCTCCAGGGGGTTACCCTTCGCTCCTTAGCTCCATCCCCGGCGGGATCTCACTTGAAGCAGTCATCACGTTTTCCGGTGTACCGGGCAGGAGATGGCGTCCTGCGAGGGGCATCAGGCGAAGTCCCTAAGCCCTGCTGCTGGATGTTCCCTTTCCAGGGCTTTCCAGAGCCCCCTTTTTCTCTAGCTTCACTAGCCGCCAGGGTCTTGCTTCGGCGGTGGCTTCCCTTGTCCCAGACAAGGAGCCCTTAGCGATCCGGTCCTCCCCGAGGCACGAGGGCCAAGGGTTTCTCTCACGCTTCCCCATTCCCTGGTTCACCAGGAGGCGGGATGTTCCCCAGAAGCACGCATTCAAGGGTCGTACTTCCTACGCTTCTTCTCGAAGCAGCAGACCTTTGAGGCCGTGGGGCCCTAGGGGCATCTTGCATTCCCCTCACATTACTTTAGTAATGTGGTTACGCAGTTTCGCCCCAACCTTGCGGCTCAGCGTTCCCTGCGGAACACATAACTATACGCGCCTCGAAAAATCCGTCAACACTTTTTTTCAAAATTTTTTAAACTTTTTTTGTAGATACCTTTAGGTATCTAAATTTTCAAATTTTTCGATTGAAATGCTTTTTCTTTGGAAAATAGGCCTTTTGAAGGCAGAAAAACGCAGAAAAAGATCAAAATCTTTAAGCCTTTTGCTTTTTGCTCCACCGCTCCAAGATGTCATACACCACTTGGAAGGCTTGTTCTTCGTCGGTGTATTGCATGAAGTCTTTGGGTAGCTCATCCCATAAGCCTTGCGAATAAAGGAAGAGATCCGCTTCTTCTAAAAACGCCGGCAACCCTTCGACATAAGGGCCGAAGCAGCACCACATATCATTCTTACCATTGAAGAACTCGCAGTTCCCTTCGAAATCCTCTTTGGCGTAATGGGACAAAGGATAGGCGTCTACCTTCGCCACGAGATTGGTGAACATCTTCAGTTGCCCATGCGCGCGTTCAAGTTCATATCCGAGGTTGGATGTGTTTCGGGTTAACGTTTTCCCTGAGGTTTTGGAAAAGTATTTCAACGTCACTTCGAATTGATCGTTAAGGTGTTCCGTGATTTTCTTCGCTAATCCGTGCTTTGAAGGATCGGCGTAACAATAAAGACGGCATTTTTCGTTGTCGAATTCGACGATGCAGAATGTGGCGTGAATCATGGGATCGCTCCTTTGCTGGTAACCAAAGTATACCCGAACTCGGATAACGGGATATATAAATGAACGCATAACGCACACGCGCATACGCGCCAATAATGGAGTTCCTCCCCTGCCGCGCAGTCGTTGGGCGCGGCAAGGAAGCTGATGATTGGCGTTAGATTGGCCGCGGCTAAATAAAGGCAACAAAGTGATGGCTCTGCTTGGTATCGACCATAGGTTGCGGTCTTGCCATCGGCGAAACCCTTATTTATATAAGCGCGGTTATATAATCACGCCAATACATACATATTCAAAAGATCCTTAGGCGCATAGATGAGTCCTATCGACCATAACCGCCTTTGGATGGAAAAGGAGATTTAGTCTTATGAAGAAATCCTTGTTGTTAGGGTTAGGCGCCGTGGCGATGGCTTTCGCCGCCGGGGCTGGGATTGCGTTTGCGAAGGACCAGGCCATTGAAACAAGAGCGGGCACTAGCATGACCCTTTACTATACGGTAGAAACAACCTATGCGGTCAAAGCGCATGTAAAGGCAACTAACGAGACCTGGCACACGATCTCAATGGCAAAAACGGGCTCAACGCACTATAACACTCCGATATATTCGGCGACATTTGATTGTCCCACCGCCGACGTTTGGAATGTTGATTTTCAGTTGTACAACGGGGAGTCTTTTGTTAGTGAAGTACATGCGATTGCGGGGACAACCTCAATCAGCGATTTCAATTTTGCTGGCAAAATCTACGCTGGACCAGATAGCAGATGGGATTCCTACAACATTGACGAGAGCATAACGACTTACCTCGCAATTCCCTCCGCAACAGTTGGTGAATCGACATTGTATGTTAATGTGAATAGATCTGGGGATGGCGACGATTGGCAAAAGGTCGAAATGGTAAATACGGGCTATCATCGCGGGAGCGACCCCATTTATTCTGGTACATTTACGCAATGGTATGGCGGTATTCATACGCTTCAATTTCTTATTGATGCCGGTGGTTCTGGAAAGGAAAATGATCCGATTCTTCATTATTGGACCGTAACCGCAA
>JBGUWA010000193.1:0-4557 GCA_045220635.1 Candidatus Alloenteromonas sp.
CCCAGTGAGCATGTGTTTGTGATTACGGGTGAAGAGGTGACGAAGAAATATGGGTTGATTAACCTTTCCACCGACGCGGGTGTTGCCCAGCTTATCGGGTATCTCCGCCGCCTTGGCGTCGATGAGGCGTTAAAGGAAAAAGGCGCGGTGGATGGCGACACCGTGCGACTTTGCGATTTCGAGTTCGAATACCTCGATTAAGGCGCGCGCATGCCTTATAATGAGCGCATGTCGCGTAAAGGAATCTCTCCCGCTTTGGTCGTCGCCTTGCTCTCCGCAGTGGTCTGCCTTGCGGTCGTGATTCTCTATCTCGCCCTCTATCATTGACAAAATTATGATTTATTCCTTGACTGGCAAAATCGTCGATATCACCCGCGAGAAAGTCGCGGTGGATTTAGGCTTCATCGCCTATGAGGTTTTCGTGCCGCGCCCGGATGAGTTTTCCCTTGGCGAAGAGACGAAGATCTTCGTGTATGAAGTCCTAACGCAGGACGACCATTATCTGGCAGGCTTCAAAACCAAAGCCGAGAAAGACGCGTTCGATTGCCTTACCTCGGTGAAGGGTATCGGACCTAAGACCGCTCTTTCTGCACTCTCTGGCACGACACCTGATGCGTTGTTCGAAGCCATTGCCAAATCCGACGCGAAATTCTTGAAGAAGCTGCCGGGCATTGGACCCAAGGCCGCGAGCCAAATTATCCTGGATTTGCAGGGAAAATTGGTCCAAGAAGAGCCCAAAGGCACCCCCAAAGACAACTATCCGACCGTCCGCGCGGCCCTAAAATCCCTCGGTTTCAAGGTAAAAGAGATCGATTCTGCAGTGAATTCGCTCCCCGAGAACGGCCTAAACGACCAAGAAGCCCTCAAATCCGCCCTCAAATTGCTGAAGAAGGAAGGTTAAGATGCCCCGTTTAGTCGATGCGCGAAAAGAAGAAGAGGATGTCTCCAGCGAGATCACCTTACGCCCGCTTACCCTCAAAGAATACGTGGGTCAGACGGCGATGAAGAAGAACCTTTCCGTCTTTTTGGGCGCGGCGAAAAAGCGTAAGGAACCCTTAGACCACGTTCTTCTTTATGGTCCTCCTGGCTTAGGCAAAACCACGATGGCGTACGTCCTCGCCAACGAGATGGGTGGCAAGATCCGTCTCGCCGCTGGACCAAGTATTGAAAAGACCGGTGACCTTGCGGCAATCCTAAGCGAACTCGAGCCGGGCGACGTGCTTTTCATTGACGAAATCCATCGCCTTCCCCGCGTCGTCGAGGAAGTCCTTTATGGGGCGATGGAAGACTTCTCCTTGACCATCATGATCAACCAGGGTGGCACCAGCCATTCCTTAACCCTTCCCTTGCCTCCGTTTACCTTGGTGGGCGCCACGACGCGTTCGGGCGATCTGTCCTCTCCCTTGCGCGCTCGCTTTGGCATTTCCATCAAGATCGACTATTACTCGCAGGACGAACTCAAGCAGATCGTCCAACGCACGTCGCGGGTTCTCAACGCCCCCATCGACGAAGAGGCCGCGGATTTGATCGCGAAGCGCAGTAGGGGAACGCCGCGTCTTGCCAACCGCATCTTCAAACGCGTCCGCGACTTCGCCGATTACGAAGGCGAGCAGGGGATTTCCCTAGAAACGACCACGACGGCCTTAAATGCCCTTGGCATCGATGAATTAGGCCTAGACGAAGTCGATCTTCGTTACCTTCGCTGCGTCATCGACCGTTTCCACGGCGGACCCGTTGGCTTAGAAGCCATCGCCTCCTCCATCGGCGAGGAAATCACCAACTTAGAAGACGTGTACGAGCCCTATCTCGTCCTAACCGGCATGATCAACCGCACCCCCAGAGGACGCGTGGCGACCGAGAAAGCCTATCGACACCTCAAGCGACCTTACCAAGGCGGCCTATTCTAAACGGGTTTATCCCGTTTTCTTTTTACGTTCACGAATTTGGATTGGCCTCTTTAGCGGTGGAACGATTGGAAAATAGAGGCCAGCGGGGGTGAGCTAGGCAATCCGAGAGGGGATGTTTGGGATAATTTGCCTAGATACATGAAAAATCGAGCATTTTCTTTGTTGTCTTGCTTGGGGGTTAAGAGTATCCTTTTACACGTCAGCATGAATTATTTATAATTCAGTGCCCATCCCCTTTGGAGGAACAAGAATGAGAAGATATCTCTCCTACCTGCTTCTATGCGCCGCCACGGCGGTCGGCGTTGGGGCTTCGTTAGTCCCCACCATCCGCCACATGGACGCGGATTTGGCCTACGCCGATGGCCGTACTTTGTATTTCAAGGCTTCCGAATACGACGAAGCGAGCCTCAATGGCAACTACACTTCCGCCGAAGGAACGTTCCTGGAATTCGACGAGACCTTATCCAAGCAACCCATCGAATACATCGCCGACACGATCCGCGAACGTTTGGACCTTTTCGCCGTTTCGGGTTACAAGGTCGCGACGCAAGGCGCGGACACTATTGCCGTTACCCTTCGTACCTCAAGCGACAAAACCGTTTTGTATACCTACCTCGAGAAGTATTTGCCGTTCTCGGGTGGCGATTACGCGCTCGACGCGAGCGACACCACCAAAGAGGAATACCCCAACCTCGACCTTTGGGCCGACATCATCGACGGCCAGAAAGCCGAGATCTCCGAAATGGACCAAGGCACCTATAAGGTTCCGACCGTCATCATCCCCATCAAGCGCACCGACGAATACAAAGACGCCTTCTTGAAGCTCGTCGAGTATTGCCAGAACAACACGAAGGAAGCCGATGAAGAATCCGGCACCGAAGCCAGCACGTGTTCCATCGTCGTCTGGGCCAACCGCGACGCCGAAGTCGATACCTACGCGGCATCTAACGAAGACGCCAACGTCGCCGCCAAGATCGTCTCGATCGCCAATCCTGCTAACGCAGTCCATTACGATTCCAAGTCCGACGAAGAGGACAAGGTCAACCCTTACCTCCAGTTGATCCCCAATTCCGCGGCTACCGGCGGCGAGCAATACGATCCCACCAAGACCACCGAAGCTTACGAAGCCGCCAAATGGCTCATGCTTATGATGAACGCGGGCACTTTCGAATACGACGATCTCAAGATCGGCGCCACCGCCCGTAAGTTCTCCGTCAGCTTCACCTATAGCGAAAAAGCCGCCGCATCCGTCGAATCCTTCGTCATCAAAGGCGATTGGAACCAAGACGTGGCGATGAGCGCGACGCTTATTAGCGTCATTGTCTGCGCCGTCTTCATGGTGGTGCTCCTCATCGTCTTCGAACGGGCGATGGCCGCGCTGCATGTCGCGACTTCCTTGATCGGCGGATTCTCTTCCTTTGCCGTGTTCGTCGCCTTTGGCGCTCCCTTCAATATCGCCGCTTTGATTGGCCTTACCTGTGGCATTTTGGCCACGATGTTTGGCACGCTTTATTATTCCGCCAAGCTCAAACAGGAAATCTACAAGGGCCGTACCCTCAAGAAAGCCCATAGCGAAGCGGTCCGCAAGGCCTTGCTTCCCACGGTCGACGTGGCCATCATCTTGGTCCTTGTCGGCGTGTGCTTGTATGGCTTAGCCGGCGACGTCGCCTCCAAAGCGGGCATCATGCTCGTCTTGATGGGTTTCTTCGGCCTAGTGGCCAACCTCGTTTATACGCGTATCGTGGGCTGGATGCTTTGCAACGATTCCTTCGCCGCGAACAACTTCCCCAAGCTTCTTGGCGTCAAATCCGACCGCATCCCCGACCTCGCCAAGGAAGAGAAGCCTTCCTATTTCGGTCCTTATGCCGACCGTGACTTCAGCCGTGGCAAGAAAGTCTCCGCGGTTGTCCTTTGCGCCTTCGTGCTCGCCGGCATCGGCGGGGCGATCGGCTTCGGCGTGACCGGCGGCAACTATCTCAACCAAGCCGCCTACGAAGTGGCTTCGCCCGTGCTCCGCATCGACGTGCGTTCGCCCGATTCCTCCGCGATCACGAACTATTCTTCCTTCGCGGACGCTTTGGAACTCGACGAGAACTTCGTCCTCGAGAACGGACCTCGCGACATCTACCATTACTATAAGGTCAACGATAAATACCTTGCCGACTACGTCTCTGACGTCAGCGTCTCCGCTTCCCCCAAATCCGTCTATTATGGCGAAGGTAGCAGCGGCGAAACCTATTATTGGTTCTACTACGCGATCACCCTGGGCAAGAACAGCGAAACCTTTAGCAATCAGCTAAAGACCAACCCGACTTCCGAACTCAAAGTCGAGAAGTGGAACGGCAATGCTTATGCTGTTGACGTCAACGTCACGACCTTGTCCGAACTATCCACCGACATCATCGCCGAATTCACCGCGGGCGCCGCGAATGAAACCATCTATGGCGCCTACGTCAACGACATCGTCATCACCTTCGATTCGGTCGTTCCGGCCTCGTTGACCCCGTACCTCTGGCAGGTCACCCTTGGTTTGGGCGTCGCCGCCGCGACGGTGCTGGTCTACCTCTGCCTCCGTTATCGCCCAAGCCGCGGCATCGTGGCGGGTTTGATCGCCAGTTTCTCCGCTTTCGTCGGCACGGCCTTCTTCATC
>JBGUWA010000194.1:0-1959 GCA_045220635.1 Candidatus Alloenteromonas sp.
CGTAAAAAGAGTGGGGAATTACGACGTTTCTCTCTCTTGGAGGCGTCAAAACGCGGACATTTACATCACCGAAATCGATGGCGTGACCTACTACTTGGTCGCCAACGACTATTACTTCAACCGCGAAAACCTCTATGGCTATGATGACGACGGCGAACGCTTCGCCTTCTTCACCCTCGCCGCCTGGCAAATCTTCGCATTGATCAACAAAAAACCCGACATCGTCCACGTCCATGACTGGCAGGTCGGCATGCTCCCCGTCCTCATCCGCGAACGTTCGATGAGCGACCCCTTGCTCAAGGACGCTAAGTTGGTGCTCACGCTTCATAACGAAGCCTTCAAGGGTTATCTCGACCGTTACTTCCTCAACCATTTCTATGGATTAAGCGATCAAATCTTCGACGATGGCCGCGTCCGTTTCGACGGCATGGTCTCCACGCTCAAAGCCGCGATCGTCTATTGCGACGCCGTCGTCGCCGTTTCGCCCAACCACGCCAAGGAATTGCTCTCTCCGGGCGATTCCATGCGCTTAGATTACGTCCTCACCATCTGCGGACCGCGCTTCCGTGGCATCGTCAATGGCGTCGACGAAATCGAATTCGACCCGCAGCACGATCCCCTCATTGGCAAGAACTACAGCACCAAAACCGTCAAAAGCGGCAAAACCGCCTGCCGGAAGAAGTTGCTCGAAGCCCTTGACCTCGAATTTGCCGACGATGACGCGCCGGTATTCGGCCTGGTCTCCCGCCTGACCTTCCAAAAAGGCATCGACCTCGCCCTCGACGTCGGCGAAGAGCTTCTCGCCAGAGGCTGCATCCTCGCCATCTTGGGTTCGGGCGAACACGAACTCGAAGAACGCCTCGAACGCCTACGGGAACGTTACCCCCATACCTGCGGCATATATCGCGGCTACAACAATCAGCTCGCCCATGACATCTACTCGGGTTCCGACTTCTTCTTGATGCCCTCCTTATTCGAGCCGTGCGGCATCGGGCAGATGATCGCCCTCCGTTATGGCACCCTTCCGATTTGCCGCGCCGTCGGTGGCCTAAAAGACACCGTCATCGGCTATGACGGCCACAACGAAGAGGTCGCGGATGGCTTCTTGTTCGAGGACTATAGCTCCGCCGCGCTTCGCGACACCTGCAATCTCGCCCTCGCCATCTTCGCCGATGGCAAGAAGATGAACCGCATGATGCTCAACGCGATGAAAGCCGACCATTCCTGGCGGAAGAGCGCGAACGAGTACCTCTCCGTCTACAAATCCCTGAAGAAATAAGCTCCTTTCTACGGGTCGCCCCTCATCGCAGGGACGGCCTTTTTTCTTCGCTTTCGTGCAAGAAGATATTTCCCTTTTCTAGGGAAAACGTATAATTGCCCCGTATGAGCTACGATTTTAGAAACATTGAAACCAAATGGGCCGATGCGTGGGAGGCCAAAAACGCATTTTATTGCGATACCCACGATTTCTCCAAACCCAAATACTACGTCCTCGACATGTTCCCTTACCCTTCCGGACAGGGACTTCATGTCGGCCACCCCGAAGGCTATACCGCTTCCGACATCGTTTCCCGCATGAAACGCATGCAGGGCTATAACGTCCTTCACCCGATGGGATGGGACGCCTTTGGTCTACCCGCCGAGCAATTCGCGATCAAAAACAACGTCCACCCTGAAGTCTTCACCCGCAAAAACATCGAGTATTTCAAAAACCAAATCCGCTCCCTCGGCTTCAGCTATGACTGGAGCAAGGAAGTGGCCACGATCGACGAAGATTACTACAAGTGGACGCAGTGGATCTTCCTCCAGCTCTACGCCCATGATTTGGCTTACGTTTCCAATATCCCCGTCAACTATTGCCCCGAACTTGGCACCGTCTTGGCCAACGAGGAAGTGGTGGATGGCAAATCCGAAGTCGGTGGCTTCGACGTCATCCGCATGCCGATGCGGCAGTGGGTC
>JBGUWA010000195.1:0-2746 GCA_045220635.1 Candidatus Alloenteromonas sp.
ACGAATACATCTTTGAGCTCCTTAATTCCGTCATCAATCCCGAGAACATCGATTACTACATCAACATGCTCCAAGAGCAATCGTTGCTCCGCGAGCTTTTGCTAAAGACCGACCAAATCCAAAAAGACTATGCCAAAGGCGTGGAAAACATCGCCGACTTCATCTCCAAAAGCAACGATGAAATCGCCCACATCGCCCAAAAGCGCAATGTCAAAGGCATGGTTCCCGCCGCCGATGTCGCCGCCGAAGTGGCGAGCAACCTCAATCGCGCGACCGCGGACGACCGTGGAATGCTTGGCGTCTCCACCGGTTACCGCAAACTCGACGCGATGACCCATGGCTGGCAAAAAGGCGACATGATCATTCTCGCCGCCCGTCCTTCCGTTGGTAAAACCGCCTTGGGCATGAACTTTGCCTTCAATGCCGCGATTCGCGACCATGTTCCCGTCGCCTTCTTCTCGTTGGAAATGTCCGCGCCGAAGATCATGGAACGTTTGATCGCTTCCCGTTGCTATGTCTCCAACGACAAAATCCAAACGGGTCGTCTCACCAACCATGACCGCGTCAAAGTCTTCTCCGCGATTAAGGAAATCTCGGAAACCAAACTTTATTTCGACGATACGCCAAACTCCAAGTTAGGCGATATCATCGCTAAGGCGCAGCGGTTAAAGAACAAACATGACGATCTTGGCTTGATCGTCATCGACTATTTGGGCCGCATCCGTTATTTCGACAAATCCGATGCCGCGCAGCGTCAGCAGGAAGTTTCCTATATCTCGGGTGAATTGAAAACGTTGGCCCGTCAGCTTAACGTTCCGGTTTTGGTGCTTTGCCAGTTAAACCGCAACACCGAATCCAACGATAACAAAGTCCCAGGCTTAGCCAACCTCCGCGAATCGGGCTCCATCGAGCAAGACGCCGATATCGTCATGCTGATGTACCGCGAAGACTACTACACCAACCTTGGCCAAACCGCGAAAACCAAGGGCTGGGCTAAAGATAAGAAGGGTGAGCAAAACATCCCTGCCCCCAAGCAACCCTTAACCGAGGAAGAGCGCGAGAAAAACGGTGACCTTTCCGAAGTGAAGGTCAACGTGGCCAAAAACCGCAACGGCCAAGTCGGTACGTTAACGTTGTTCTTCCAGAAATCCTTCTCGCGCTTTGACGATCCTTCGCCTGAATATGAAGCCCGCGTCGCCGCTGGCGGCGGAGATGAAGACGAATAATGAACATCGTTTTCGTTTCCCTTGGCTCGAAAGGCAACGCAACCTTAATCCAAGAAGGGGATACCCTCATTCAAATCGACATGGGCGTAAGCCTAAAGGCGGTTTCGCGCGGCTTAGCGGTCCTAGGCAAAGACTTTAAGGATATCCAAGCCCTGTTCTTAACCCATGAACATACTGATCACATCGGGGGATTAGGCTTATATCATGGCCACGTTCCCGTTTATGCGGGCGAAGGCACGGTTGGAAACTTGGACGAGGAACATTGCTTAGAAGAAGGTATCTCCGTGGAAATCGGGGATCTGACCATTCTGCCCTTCCGTTCTTCCCATGATGCGGTCAATCCGATGAATTTCATCCTTTTCGGCGGGGGCAAGAAACTAGGCTACGTCACCGATACCGGCACCATCCGCAAAACGGGGCAGGCGTTACTCCAGAATTGCGATTACTACCTCATGGAATCCAATTATGACGTCAAAGAGCTTCTCCAAGGAAGTTACCCCGCCTTCTTGAAGAAACGCATCAATGGCAAAAAGGGTCACCTTTCGAACATCGACTCGGCGAAATATAGCGTCTCTTTCCTTGGCCCCAAGACGAAACAAATCTTCCTTGGGCACATCTCTTTGGAAAACAATACCCCCGAACTTGCCTTAAAGACTTATCAAGAAGTTTTCCGAGAAAACGAGGTTTCCGAAGAAATCAAAATCATTGCAATTCCTCAGTTAACCCTGCAAATCGGGGGTGATTTGCTATGAAAATCACCATTTATGCGATTGGCTTTCTAAAGGAATCCTATTGGAAAGACGCCGTCAAAGAATACCAAAAGCGTCTCAGCGCCTATTGCCAAATCGAGATTGTGGAGATTCCGGACGTCGCTTGCAAACAAGGGGCTTCTCTTAAAGAAGAAGAGGAAGTCAAACGCAAAGAAGGGGAGAAGGTCCTTTCCCGGTTAAAAAGTGGCGATTACCTGATTGCCCTTGATTTGAAAGGTAAGCAATATGATTCCCCCTCTTTTGCCAAACATCTGGAAGAAAAATTCGCCCAGTCGGGGGCGAATCTCCATTTCGTGATTGGGGGTTCCCTTGGCTTATCGGAAGAGCTTTTGCAACGGGCCAACGAATCCGTTTGCTTTGGGGCGATGACGTTTCCCCATCAACTAGCTCGCGTCATGTTATTGGAACAGCTTTACCGTGCCTTCCGCATTTTGCGGGGAGAGCCTTACCATAAGTAATTAGTCGACCAAACCAAAGTGGGCGAGGGCGTTGTACCAGCCGTTTTCGTCGATGTCGTCAGTGATGTAGTCGGCCGCTTCTTTGGCGATATCAGTGCCGTTTCCCATGGCGATGCCGATGCCAAAGGAGGAAAGCATCTCCTTGTCGTTATTGCCATCGCCAAAGCAAAGCGCTTCTTCGGGTTGATAGCCATAATAATCGAGTACCGATTGAATGCCTTTGGATTTATCGGAGTCCTTCAGCATGATATCGACGGCATATTCGTCCCAGCGGGCGGATTTGCAGTTTTCT
>JBGUWA010000196.1:0-2887 GCA_045220635.1 Candidatus Alloenteromonas sp.
CCTCGCCTTCTTCGGCGGGCAAGGTGGGTTTGTTTTCTTCGTTATTCATAAGCGTTTTCCTTCTAGGAACGACTTATTATAACGGCCAATTTGCAAAAGCCACTATTTTTCCTCGTCTTGCAATTGCTGACGGACGGGGAAATGACGGTTGAGTCGAAGCAACGGACCATAAAGCGCCGCAAGCAAAACGGCGCAGGCGAAAGAGGAGATCAAGGCGTAAAGGTTGGCGAGCAAGGCCGCCGCGAAAGTGAAGCCATAGTTGATGATGGAGGAGGCGCCAGAGCCAATCATGCGGACAATGCCGCCAAGCAAACAACCAATGAAGATGAAGATGATTCCTTTAATGTTGTAGGTCTTTTGGTCTTTACCGAGGATGAAGGGAGAGAAGAATCCGATGATGGCTACGCCCGAATAGGCGACGAAGTAATCCAAGGGGTAGAGCCATAAGCCATAGCCATCGGTGAAGCAAGTGATCAAACCATAGATAAACGAAGCGGCAAGGAAGCCTTTCGCGGGGCCATGACGGAGGGCAATGAGATAAATCGGGACCAAGGCGACGGAGATCGATCCGACCTGTCCGGGGATGGACGGGATGTAATGGAAGACGACGTCCAAGACGATGGCAATCGCGCTTAACATGGCGATTTCGGTCATGGAACGGATGTCCAAACGGTTTTTGTTCGTGACGAAAGAGAAGCACGTAAAGCAGCCAATCGCCGAGAAAGCGCCGCATAAAATTGCCCCGCTTCCTAGGCGTCCATCCGCGACGGCGACATAGGATTTGAGGTACCAGTAGTAATTGTCGGAGAAGGAATCCCCCGCGAAATATTCTTTATATTGGCCAATCGTACCCATGGCGTTAACGAAGCCATAGACGCCATTGGAAAGGAAGAACATGACGCCCGCGACCAAGAACAAGAACATGGAGATCGAGGCAAAGAACTCGACCTTCTTGGCAAAATACCCCACGACGAGCAACGCGCAAGCGATGAGGATGATTCCAAATAGAAGGTAATACGGCCAAGCGATCGCACCTTCCAAACCAACGAGCATCCCCGCGCCGAATTCTTGTCGCGGACCTTCGCCGAACGTCCAGCTCGCCGCGTCATAGGTGACGGTGTGCGCGGTGGTCAAAGGCAAAGCCAATCCCACAAAAGACAGCAAGCCAAACGCCAGGGGCAAAACCCACATGTTTTTGCTGAGCCAAGATGGTTTCTTTTGTTCTTCCATAAAAAACATCCTTTCCCCACCCGTTCGCGGCGTAAAGGAAGGAAACAAGTCCGCCTACGCCCGCATTATCGGGATCAGGTGCCGTCGGGTTTGCTCCAAACCCCTCTCAGCCGACTGATGGTCAGCTCCGGATGACTATAGTTTAAGCAGTGAGTTGCGCCAGTCAATAGGCTTGATGCCGTGGGAAGCCAAATAGTCGTTCGCGGCTTTGAAATGGCCATTACCAAACCATCCCCCACGATTCGCGGATAAGGGGGAAGGATGATTTGCAAAAAGCTTCAAATGCTTGGAATTCGTCGCAAAAGGGGCATATTTTTTCGCAAAAGACCCCCAAAATAGAAAGACGATGGGCTGGTCGAGACTGCTAAGGAATGTCAATACGTCGTGGGCGAAATCCTCGTATTCTTTCCAAGCGTGCGAAGCCGGTTGTCCGGCCGCGACGGAAAGGTAGGAGTTTAGAAGCAGCACCCCTTGCTCGGCAAGATAGGTGAGGTCGCCGCTGCTCTTGTCCATTAGGCCAAATCCCTCGTCCTCGATTTCCTGATAGATGTTTCGCAAGGAAGGTGGCAAGGGGATTCCTTGAGGAACGGAAAAGCATAAGCCCATGGCTTGACCGGGATTAGGGTATGGATCTTGGCCAAGAACCACCACTTTCACTTGCTCCGCAGGGCAAGCCTCGAAAGCGGCGTACATCTTCTCTTGCGGCGGATAACAAACGCCATGGCTATAGGCATCGTAAATCTTCTTCTGAAGTTCATCCCAGTAGGTTTTGCCCCTCAAGGAGAGAAAAAAGTCGTTCCATGTGCAATTCATTGCACCCATTATAATCATCTCTTGGCATAATTTAACTCGACATGCGAATCTTTTGGCTCTTCAATCATCCCGCGCCGTACAAAGTCGAGTTTTTCAATCGCCTCGGTTTGCTTTGCGACCTCACCGTTTATTTCGAACGTCACAAAGAAGGAGGACGTAACGCCACCTTCTATGGGAAAGGGGTCAAAAACTTCCACGCCTACTTTGGGCATCCGTTGATTCTAGGTTCCATCAATTCTTATTCTCGTGAGCCCATCAAGTTCCTCAAAAAGCATGAGGAATATGATCTCATCGTCCTCAACGGCTGGCGTACCATCACCGAACGTCTTTGCATCTCCTATTGCAAATCCCATAAGATCCCTTACGTCTTCTATATCAACGGAGGCATCATCCGCAAAAACGAGAACAACATCAAATATGGCATCAAGCGTCATTACATCGCCGGCGCCCGTTTCTATATGGCGCCTGACGAACGAAGCAAAGAGTATTTGCTCCATTATGGCGCAAACCCAGGCAGCATCGCCTTGTTCCCCTATGGTTCCGTGGCCCATGACGAAATCCTATCCGAGCCCTACTCCCCCTCAGGCATCGCCAAAATCCGAAAGAAAGTCGGCATCGCGGAAGGCCGAGCTTTCGTTTCGGCGGGCTTCTTCATCGAACGCAAAAACTTCGAAGCGTTGATTCAAGCATGGTCGTTAATGCCGTCCACCGACCACCTATACCTCATCGGCGAAGGCAAATTAGAAAAAACCTATGCGAGAAAGATCGAACAGCTCCATTTAGAGAACGTGCACATATTGCCCTTCATGGACCATAGCAATCTCTTCCGTTTCTACCGCGCTTG
>JBGUWA010000197.1:0-7483 GCA_045220635.1 Candidatus Alloenteromonas sp.
ATCTCAAATTCCATACGCGGAGATTGTACGCCTAACGCAAACGAAAAGGGCGCCCAATTAAGGACGCCCAAGTTGGTTTTGGCTTACTTGCCTGCGGAAGCGTTTTGTTTCTTGAGTTCTTCGAGGATGCCAGCGAGGAGTTCTTCCTGGGTCGGCTTCGGAGCTTCGGGTTCGGGTTCAACGGGACGCTCTTCGGGATGCTTCTCGTAGTAGCGTTCGCGAGCGGCGGCTTCAGCAGCGGCTTTCTTTGCGGCGGCGGCGTTGGCGATCTTCACGATGATGAAGAGAACGACGGCGATGATGATGAAGGCGATGACCGCGTTGATGAGGGTGCCCCAGTCGATGATGGCGCTCATCTTGGAAGTGAAGGTCGTGCCATGGAGATCATAAAGACCAAGGAGGGAGTTCTTCCATTGGATGAAGTCCACATCGTCGACGGTCAAGCCAACACGGCCTTGAGCGGCGGCGAATTCAACGACTTTTTCATTCGCTTCGGCCATCGTGAAGGCTTGAAGGTTATAAAGTCCGTTGTCGCCAAGGAACGTCGCGCCTTTCTGCGCATCGGTGACGGCGGGAAGGACGGTGACAAGACCCTTAAGGCCTCCAGGAACCGGCCAGGTAGCAAGCGAGGTCAGCATGTTGACGAACGCATTGACGATCGCGGAGAACGCACCGCCGATGACGACGCCAACGGCAAGCATGAACGCGTTGCCACGATTGATGAACTCTTTAAATTCAGCCCAGAGTCCTTTGCCCGCTTTTTTCTTTGCGGCTTTGCGGGCGGCTTTTTCTTCTTTTGTTAAACCAGCCATAATAACTGTTTACCTCCTAAATTCTGGGGAAATTGTATCGCCACTATATTGATTTTCAATATCGGTTTTCGCGTAGGCGTGAAAAAAATCAATGAAAATTTTTAGGCAAATTAATGGACTTTTGCGGAGAAAATAACGTTTTTGCATGGTTTTCTTATTAAATTTCCCTTTCCTCGCATAGCAAAGTAAGTATGATTATCGCGGAGGTTGACCATGTTTGATTATCTTACCCTCGTCTTCATTGTCCTACTTGTCCTTGGGCTTTTGATTGGCATTGCTCGGGGCGCATTCAATATGCTTTCGGGCCTTATCGTGTTCGCCGTTGCCGTTTTGGTGGCCATTTTCCTTTCCAAACCCGTCGCCGCATGGGTGCAAGGCTGGGGCGTGACCAAGAACATGAACACCGCCATATACGAGTTCCTCGCAGGCAAGATCGACATATCTTTCGGCACCATCCACTTCACGGGTTCCACGCAGATAACGGAAGCCGACATCGCCGCCGCGAATACCGCAGGCAGACTTTATTATGGCGATCCCAACTTCGACGTTTTCCACAGCGCTTACGAAGCCGTTAAATTACCTGCCGCTTTCTATCAGACGGTCGATGGCCTAATCAATAACGCCATTGCGGCATATAACGGTCAGCCTTTCGCCTTTGCTCAGCCGCTCGCGGACATCATGACCTATGCGGTTTGCTATGCGGGTTCCTTCATCGTCCTGTTTATTCTTACAAGCATCGTTGGCACGATCATCGCCGCCATCCTTCGCCACGCCTTCGCTCGCTCTGGCGTAAAGCCGGGAATCATCTCGCGCTTGATTGGAGGAATCGCCGGTTTGGTTCTTGCCGCGGGTATCGTCTGGTCGCTTTGCCTTCTCATTAACGTCACCCTCCTTATGGATAACACGTTTGCGACGCACCTGCGCGATGTGCTTCGCTATAACGATCCCAACGCTTGGACTTTCGCGAAATGGTTGGTGCAAACCGACTTCGGCTACAACGCCATCATCTCGTTCTTCATCAAGTAACTTTTCGACTCATTCTTCGATCTCGGAAAAGGCAAAAACTTATACAGTGTAAAAATTTTCTTTTTCGCAAACGCCGACTTATCCCAAAAATACCCCACTAAAAAACTACTAACGAATCCGATTTTTCTCCGATGTGGGGCGTTGGATTACAAGAATCACTTTTTTGCAATACGGAATTTTTATTAATAAATAAAGGGTAAGTGTAAATCCGTTGATTTTTGGAAATCCGTTCTTATTATTATCCCCGCAGGACCCTGAGGGAGGGTCTGTGACCGACCATAGGACGCAAGCTGCGTTGGAGGAGGGTTTTTAGAATCCCCCTTCGTCATCGATAGAAAAACGGAGGAAACAACCATGCTTCAGGTAAGCAAAAGAGATGGGTCATTAGTCGCATTTGACCTAAAGAAAATCGAAAGCGCGTTAGAACGCGCCTTCAAGGCGGAACATCAAGAAGTCCCCGCCGACGTCATTGAGCTCATGGCGCTTCGCGTCACCAGCGTCATCAACAAGAAGATCAAGAACGAGATCGTCGCCATCGAAGACATCCAGGATGCCGTCGAAATCGTTTTGATTCAGGCCAACTACATCGAAGTCGCCAAGTCCTACATGGACTATCGTGCCAAACACGCCGCCATCCGCAGCGTCCGCGACACCAACCTCGACTTCAAGAACGTCGTCGACTCCTATCTTCGCGTCGCCGACTGGCGCGTTAAGGAAAACTCCACCGTCACCTATTCCGTCGGTGGCTTGATCCTTTCCAACTCCGGCGCCGTCACCGCCAACTATTGGCTCTCCGAAGTCTACGACAAGGAAATCGGCGATGCCCACCGCAATGCCGACATCCACATCCACGACCTCTCCATGCTTACCGGTTACTGCGCGGGTTGGTCCCTTAAACAATTAATTAAAGAAGGTTTAGGCGGCGTCCCGGGCAAAATCACTTCTTCCCCCGCCCGTCACCTCATGACCCTTTGCAACCAGATGGTCAACTTCCTCGGCATCATGCAAAACGAATGGGCCGGCGCGCAGGCGTTCTCTTCCTTCGACACCTACCTCGCTCCCTTCGTCAAGAAAGACAATCTCTCCTACAAAGAAGTCAAGCAGTGCATCCAGTCCTTCATCTATGGCGTCAACACGCCTTCCCGTTGGGGCACCCAAGCGCCGTTTACCAACATCACCCTCGACTGGACTGTCCCCGATGATATGGCCAACCTTCCCGCCCTCGTCGGCGGTGAGGAAATGGACTTCACCTATGCGGATTGCAAAGAAGAGATGGCGATGGTCAACAAGGCCTTCATCGAAACCATGATCGAAGGCGACGCGAATGGCCGCGGCTTCCAATATCCGATCCCGACTTATTCCATCACCCGTGACTTCGATTGGTCTCCGACCGAGAACAACAAGCTTCTCTTCACGATGACCGCGAAGTATGGCACCCCCTACTTCTCCAACTACATCAACTCCGACATGAAGCCCAGCGACGTCCGTTCGATGTGCTGCCGTCTCCGCCTCGACCTCCGCGAGCTCCGTAAGAAATCTGGTGGTTTCTTCGGTTCTGGCGAATCCACCGGCTCCATCGGCGTCGTCACCATCAACATGCCCCGCATCGCCTATCTTGCGACCGATAAGGAAGACTTCTATGCCCGCCTCGATCGCTTGATGGACATCGCCGCCCGTTCCTTGAAGGTCAAACGTCAGACCGTCTCCAAACTCCTTGACGCCGGTCTCTACCCCTACACCAAGCACTATCTTGGAACCTTCAACAACCACTTCTCCACCATCGGCTTGGTCGGCATGAACGAAACCTGCCTCAACGCCCGCTGGATCGGCAAGGACCTCACCACGCCCGAGGCCCAGGCCTTCACCGAAGAAGTCCTCAACCATATGCGCGAACGTCTCTCCGACTATCAAGAGCAATATGGCGACCTCTACAACCTCGAAGCGACCCCCGCGGAATCCACCTCCTACCGTCTTGCCAAGCACGATAAGCAGCGCTTCCCCGACATCATCGCCGCCTCGAAGTCCGGTGAGACCCCCTATTACACCAACTCCAGCCACCTCCCCGTCGGCTACACCGAAGACATCTTCGCCGCGTTAGACATCGAAGACCGCTTCCAGACCCTCTACACCTCTGGCACCGTCTTCCACGCCTTCCTTGGCCAGCGTCTCCCCAACTGGGAATCCTGCATGAAGTTGGTTCGCAAGATCGCCTACAACTACAAGCTCCCCTACTACACGATGTCCCCGACCTACTCCGTCTGCGCGGACCACGGCTACATCAACGGCGAGCAATATCGTTGCCCGACCTGCGGCAAAGAGACCGAAGTCTACTCCCGTATCACTGGCTACTATCGCCCCGTCAAGAACTGGAACGCCGGCAAGGTTCAGGAATTCAACATGCGTAAGACCTACGTCATCGACGAAAACCAAGAACCCCACGTCCACGAAGGCGCGACCTGCACCTGCGAGCATGACCATCACGAAGCCAAGGCTCCCGAGGCCAAAGGATTACTCCTGTTCACCTCGCCGACCTGCCCCAACTGCAAGATGGCCAAGATGCTTCTCGACAAAGCGGGCGTCCAGTACACCCAAATCGACGCCGCGAGCAACCGCGAACTCGTCGACCAATTCGGCATCAAGCAAGCGCCGACTCTCATCGTCCCCGACGAAACGGGCTACAAGCGCTTCGAAAACGCCTCGCTGATCAAAGGCTTCATCGAAGCCAACAAAGCGGCGAACTAAAAACCTCAAGGCTCCTTCCCAAAGGGGCCTTCTTCATCCCTAAGGAGATTCCAACATGTATGACTGCATCATCGTCGGCTGTGGCCCATCGGGCATGACTGCCGCCCTATACCTCCTCCGCGCAGGAAAATCCGTCTTGCTCTTGGAGAAGGATTCCATCGGTGGCCAAATCGCCAAATCCCCACGCCTAGAGAACTTCCCTTCCATCAAGTCCATCTCGGGCTCGGATTTCGCCGACCAACTCTTTGACCAAATCACCAGCCTAGGCGCCGAATTCGAACTCGAATCCGTGCAAGAGATCAGCAAAGACGTCGATATCTTCCGCGTGAAGACCGACTATAACCTCTACGACGCGAAAACCGTCATCATCGCCACCGGATGCACCCATCGTCATTTGGGACTTCCCCGCGAAGAAGAACTTACCGGCAAAGGCATCTCCTACTGCGCGGTTTGCGATGGCGATTTCTTCCGTGGCCAAGACGTCATTCTCATCGGCGACGCGAACACCGCCCTCCAATACGCGATTTCCCTCTCCGACATCTGCAGCTCCGTCTTCATCGCGACCTTGTTCGACAAGTTCTTCGCCGACGACATCCTCATCGAGCGTATGAAAAAGATCGGCAACATCTCCTACCGCAACAACCTGTCCGCCGTCGAGTTCCTTGGCAAAGACGAAATCGAAGGCGTGCGCTTCGAAGATACCAAAACCAACGAGGAAGTCGTCCTTAAAGGTAAAGGCGTCTTCATCTGCGTTGGCCAAGAGCCCCATAACGAGCCGTTCAAAAACCTCGTTGAGCTCGATAACAAGGGTTTCATTGTCGTCGACCGTCTGCAGCGCACCCAAACCCCCGGTCTATATGCCGTTGGCGATTGCACGCAAAAGGCGGTCAGGCAAGTCGCCACCGCCGTCAGCGATGGCGCCGTGGCAGCCGTCGATGCAAACAACTATTTGAATCGATAACCGCGAATTTAAAAAGAAAAAGCTGCGATTTGCAGCATTTTCTTTCGTTTTGCTTGGAATTTTATTCATCGTAACCACGTAACGCGGCGTTTGGTAAAGAAGGTTTCAATAGTTCAAGGAACGTCTTTGCCTTGGCTAAAGGAATCTCGTGGAAATTGTGCTGGATGCAGGATTCCGAATCGATGTAGCGTTGCAAGAAATATCGAGGAGCCCCCGCGATCCACTCCGCGATGGCGAGCATGTCGCCTTCGGTATGGAACTCTTCCATGATGGTGGTGCGAAATTCATAACGGACGCCACAGCTCATTAGGAAACGAACCGATTCCTCGATGGCCTCAAGGTCGACCTGGGTACCGCATGTGGCCATGTACTTGGTTTTTGAGTTCTTAATGTCCATCGCCACATAATCCAATAAGCCTTTGCTGACCAAGTCCTCAAGGACATTTGGATTGCAGCCATTGGAATCAAGCTTGATCAAATAGCCAAGGTCTCGGATGGCGCGGATCTTCTCTTCTAAGTCAGGCATCAACGTCGGTTCGCCACCGGAAATGCAAACCGCATCGAGGACGCCCTGCCGCTTTTGCAAATACGCCAAGATTTCCTGAAAGGGGATCTTGCTTGCGCGTTCTGGATGTAAGACTAGTTCGCCATTATGACAAAACGGGCAACGAAAAGGGCAGCCTGCCATAAATAAGGTGGCAGTCAAATTATCGTCATAGTCAACGAGGGATAGCTTTTCGAATCCGGAAAAGTCCATCTATTCGCCTTCCTGCTCCTGATTTTGAGGAAGTTTGTACTCTTGATAATCCTCTAATGGCGGGATTACGAATTCGGTTACCTGATCCGTGAATAAGAACGCATCGATGGTGAGGGTGAATTCCTTAATGCTTTCTGCCGCTTTTTCCGAAAGGGCGGCGAGATTTGGCATGATGCCACCACTGACGCCAAGGTTGGAGATCTGCTGCGTCCTCACGTCATAAAGAAGAGAAACGAAGGTATCGGGAACAAAAGCGATGGCTCCCTCAATCGCGGTTTTGACTTCCGCGGCGCTTTCGCTGGAGAATTGGCCGACCAAAGCAGCAATGGAATCCGAGGTAAGGGCATATCGGACCATGAAATGCTCCGAATCGTATCGCTCCATGGTCAATGCGTTATCGATAACGGGGTCCTTTTGGGCGAAGTTCAGCAAGGTATCCATGCTAACCACGCCAAGGGAAAGGACATCCGCAAGCGTGCGGAATTGTTCATCGTTTAAGAAAGAAACGGCGTCCTTAACGAAGATTTTGCCATTCGGCATTTCGAAATCCCCAATGTCGAGGGAACTCCAATCGATGTCCGTGAAATCTAATCCCGATAAATCGACGTAGAAGCTTCCTTCCAATAGATAAAAGTCGATGGTCGCGGTATCGAAATCATAAAGAATCGTCGCCCGACCACGCTTGATGCTCATCCTAATGCTTTCGGCAGTCAATTCGCCGATGATGTTGGAGACCTGATAATAGGTGTAATCCAGGATATCGCCAAGACGTTCCACTTCCGTATCCGTTTTGATCTTCAAGGAAATGCCATAGATATCGAGGTTGACGTTGGTGACCACATCTTGAATCAGGACATCGAAATCGATAGAGGCTTCCCCATTGAGGTTCATGCGGCCATAAGTGGGAAGCTCCGCCGATGAAAGCAAAGAGGAAGAACTAGAGGAAAGCGAAGAGGAAGAACCCTCCTGCCCACAGGCCAGGAGCAGTCCAGCCAAGCTTAAGGTAAACAAGACTCCGCGTTTCTTCATACGCCCATCATACCCCAAAACAAAGTTTCCTTCACCGCAAACACGCGATTTAGTAGATAAAAAACATAAACCGTTAGTTCGTAAGTAAATCGCAACAGCAGGCCGCGGCCCGTCGCGTTTCTCCCGCGAATTCGGTTTTTGCTATCCTTTCGTCGT
>JBGUWA010000198.1:0-5387 GCA_045220635.1 Candidatus Alloenteromonas sp.
AGGCCGCGCGGCGAGTTTCATCATATTTGCTAAAGTCCTCATAGTTTTCTTGATCATCCGCGAAGACAATGGTTTTAAGGCTAACGCAATGGTAGAAGGCGCGCTTGCCGATGACGTTTGGGCCATTGAAAACGACCTTCTCCAAGTTTTGGCAATCATGGAAGCAGCCTTCGGAAACGTCATCGAAGGTATTTTCCAGCACGATCTCCTTTAGGCTATCGCAATGGGCAAAGACGTTTTTGCCACAGTGCTTGGGAATCTCGTCTTCTTCCCTAGGACAACGAAGCTGCCCTTCGCCTAAAGCGGAATCATCTTCTACCATCCATTCTTGTTGGAGAGCTTGCCAGCTTTCTTGCAACGCTTCTTCGTCAAACTCGCCATTTTCGTCGGAGAAAGTTTCGCTTAGGTCAATGCTATCGTAGGCGTCTAAAGCCTCAGCGAAGGATTGGAAGCGGGGGAAGACGACTTTCTCTAAAGACGTGCAACGCTCAAAGACCGAATCGCCGAGATAACGCACTTTGGAAAGGTTGGCTTCCTTGAGATTCTTCGCGTCGGAGAATGCGTAGTCATCGATTTCCAAAACCGAAGAAAGGTCAGCTTCTTTTAGATTGGCCATGTTGGTGAAGGTGGCGTTGCCGATGTATTTGACGTCAAGCGGGATATCGACGCGCATGCAGTAGGGGTCGTTCACCTGCGTGAGCATTTTGCCTTTGACGCGGCTATTGCTGTTAAGCAGCACTTCGGCGGTGTCTTCGTCGAGGTCCACGATTTCGAGTACTTCGGTCGCGTCTTTGAGGTTCTGGATGTAATTGACCTTGCTCTTGATGGGGAAGGAACCATCGATCCAAAGCGTCCGCGAAGTGAACGTCTTGTTGATGATGGCTTTTTGGTCTTCGGTTAAGTCGAAGTTTCGAATCAACGTTTTGGCGATGCTTTCCTCAACGAGTTCCTCTTTGTCCAAAACGATGGGCATGACGGGTTTTCGACAAGAATTGGCCAAAAAGATTTCATTGAGAACGGCTTCGGATCGCAGGGAATGCTTCGAGAAATAGATGATGACGCCTTTGCAGGCGAACTGCGAAACGAAGTGCTCGGCGTTTTCAAGCCAATCTCCGCCAGGGCGCAAACCGCGGTCGAACCACACGTTCACCTTCTCTTTTTGATATTGGTAGATGTCTTTATAGACTTTCTTGTAGTCCTCGTGGGAATAGGAGACGAAAAAGAAATCCGAGGAGCAGTTGATGGGTGGGATGGCGTCGAGCTCGAAAAGATCGGCGATGGAATGACTCGCGTCAATCGCTTTGAAGAGTTCCGTAAAATCGATCATGGCCATGACTGTGCTTCCTTCGGACCCATTTATAGTACCTGATTTCTTTCAAAAAGACGTCATTTTCCACATAAAACCCGCTTTATTTTGAATGTATCAAATGATACAATCAGAATATGAAAACTTACGACGTTTCCAAAGACCTATATCTTATTCGCCAGTTCTATCGCCTTACCCAAGATCAATTGGCACGGGAAATCGGAACCACAAGGCTCAACATTGTGCGTTGGGAAAAGTCTTATTGCTTCCCTCGTGCAAGTGAACTAGAGCGCATTTATTCCTTTGCTTTCAAAGAAGAAGGGATTCCCTTAGACATCAATAGGGCAAAGGAGATGCTCTATGCGGACAACAAAGGGAGCCGGGTTTTGCTCTTCCATGGAACCGATACGAACATTGTTGGCGATCCTGATAACAAACATTCCACACCTCCAAATGATTTCGGCGCCGGCTTCTATTTAGGCGAATCCTTATTGCAGGCGGCAACTTGGGTCAATGAACGTCCGGGGGCGTCGGTCTATGTTTTCTATCTCAATCTCGACCAATCATTGCGTAAAGCAACGTTCTCCGTCGATCGTCGTTGGATGAACGCCATTTTGTACTATCGCGGTGCGTTAGACGGATATATTTTGGATGCCGCAACGCAGGAAATCATTGATGAAGTGGAACGATCTGACTACTTGATCGCGCCGATAGCAGATAACCAAATGTATGACATTTTGGCCATGTTCAAACGTGGGGAAATCACGGATGAAGCGTGCGTTCGAAGCTTGTCGTGCAGCAACCTCGGGTATCAATATGTTCTAAAAAGCGACCGGGTCTTCCGTTACTTGGAATGCGTCGATCGCCTTTACCTATGCGAGAAAGAGAAACGCCGTTATCAAGAGCAAAAAACGACTCAAGCTCGTGATAGTGAAAACAAGGCTCAACTCGCGCGAATTACATATCGAAGAGAAGGGAAATATTTCGATGAGCTCTATAAGAAACGCGGATGACCTCATGGCGAAAATGGCACATAACCAAGCGCATATTTTTCAGCAATCCAGCAGCGATGATTTACCTTCATACTCGTTTATCAAAATGTTTTTATGTTCTCGGCAAACCGAGGAACTCGACAAATTGGTTCTCGTTAGCGATGACGAAATCTATGTTCCGATAAAGGCGCGCATCAAAAAACGGGGCGTGGTGCTACCGGAAAACACTATGCATTGGATTGGGTATATATATCGCTGCCTTAGTTATCTTTATGACGTATCCTCGAGGTCGTTGTTAAGACTTGTTCCACCAAAGTACCTTGTTTCCGTTTACCCCTCGTACCATGCCTTGGATCCGAGAAAAGCTGCCGCTCGAATCAAAGAAGAGAGATTCAAAGACGGCCAATCCAATTTGGAACGGACGCTTTCGCTGATGAAAAAGCTCTATTTATAGTATCAAATGATACATTCAAAATTTTTTCCACTTTCGTAGGTTCATTTGATCGCGAATTCGCGGATAATAATTGGCATGAAAATTCTCATCGTGTGCCAATTCTTCTATCCTGAGAAGTTTTCCATTAACGACGTCGCCGTTTCATTGGCGCGTCGAGGCCACGATGTCTTGGTCGTCACGGGTCGGCCCAATTATGGCTATAACCATATTTTGGAAGGTTATGAGCACGTGACCGACGAAGTTTACGAAGGGGTTCGAGTCCATCGTTGCTCCCTCAAAGCCCGTAAGAAAGGGAGAAAGTCCATCATCGAGAACTATCTTTCCTTCTGGATGAGCTCAAAGCGTTACCTCCGCTATCTCAAAGAACATTTCGACGTCGTCTATTCGATGTCGCTTTCTCCGCTGATCTCCATCGTTGGCGGAACGATCTACGCTCGGAAGCACCATGTTCGCCACGTCTTGCATTGCCTCGATTTATGGCCAGAATCCACCGTCGTCACCGGGGCGGTGAAAAAAGGCTCTTTGATGTATCGCGTCTTATTTCGTTGGTGCCGCAAAATCTATTCCAACCTGGATGAGATTCTTATTTCCTCGCCCTCTTTCGAATCCTATTTCCACGACGAACTCAAGGTGAGCCGCGTTCCGATTTCCTATGTGCCCCAGCCTCCTCAAATCGCCGAGCCGGAAGAAAAAATCACTTATGCCCATAGAGCCAACTTCGTTTACGCCGGGAACATCGGCGTCCTTCAACTCGTCGAGTCTTTGGTGCGCGCCATTGCTTTGATTCCCAAGGAAGAAGATATCGCCTTGCATCTCATTGGGATGGGTTCGCGCGAAGCCGCCGTCAAAGAACTGATCGAAGAACTCAATCTCCAGGACCGCGTTTTGTTCCATGGTATCAAAGCTCGCCCGATTACCGCGGGGTACTATGAAAACGCGACCGGCATCGTCGTTTCCCTAAAAGAAGGCGGAACGGTGGGAAAGACGGTTCCAAGCAAACTGAACTCCTCCCTTTACTATGGCCGTCCTATCTTGGCCGTCATCCAAGGTGATGGGCGAACCGTACTCGAAAAAGCTGGTTGCGCCCAGTTCTCCGCTTCGGAAAGCCCCGAAGATATCGCTGCCGCGATGCGCGAACTCGCGAACCTTCCCGAGGAACAACGAAAGAAACTAGGCGAAAACGCCAAAGCCTATTTCGAAAGCCATTACGATGTCGAAACCGTGGTCGACCAAATCGCCAAACACTTAGAAATTGCTTAAAAATCCTTGCAAAACCCTCGCGGATTCTTCTTTACCATAGAGTTCTTCCACGCGTTTCTGCACGTGGTTTTCTTTTAATCCGATTAAGGTTCCATCCGCGGATAAGTGCGCCTTAAAGAAATCGAGCAGCGAACCCTCAAACCAGTTTACGTCCTCAGGGAAGGCTTCCTTGATGGGGGTGGATAACGTCGAGGCGACGACAGAGCCATAGGTAAGATATTCCATGACCTTGGAAGGCACGGCGCAGTCGTCGAGTTGCTTGCGGTAATGACGGGGATTAATGGCTAAAGCGGCTCCCTTGATTAAGGAGTAATGGGTTTTCTTATCGACTTGGCCAAGGAAAACGATGTTTGGGTTTGCTTTCGCGGCTTCGATGACTTGCGGTTCGTAATGGCCATGACCCGCAAGGACCAGATCATAAGCAAGAGATAACTGCGTGAAGACGTCAATAAGATCTTTCGTGCCATCTTTCTCAAATAAGGCCCCTCCATAATAGATATAAGGACGGGTATGAACATAGGGCTCAACTTCTTCGGCCTTTTCTACGTAAATAGGACGGACGAGCGAGGGCTTATTCTGTAGTCCAAACGCTTCCACAAGACCTTTCGTTAAGGAAATCGAGCCATCGGTTCCCTCGACTGCGCTAATGATGCGGTCGATGTAAGTGGAGTTCGCGCCGGTAAGGTTATGCATGTCATCGGTTAAGATGGCGAGGCGTTTGGCTTTGCCCCCCTTGCATAGAAGCGAAGAGGTTTTGGCGCACAAATAATTCAGCGAATCATAAATGACGATGAAACCCTCTTTGCCCATGGCTTTTTGAATTCTTTTCTTCAGCTGACCTGGGAAAAGCAAGGCGCGGACGTATTTGTTCTTTGGCGCGTATATATAGGTATATAGAAGGTTATCGCTTATACGAACTTCGTCTTTGCCTAGATGTCCCAGGCTTGCGGGCACCAAAGAGAAGACGTGTACCTTCTGCGTCTGGGCGAGGTTACGGATCATCTTGCCATGGAAATTCTGCCCGGCGGGGTTTGGCTTATTCGTTGCGCGCGAAGAGAAAACGGCGAAATCGGAATCTTCGACATGGGTGGTCAAATAAACGATGTTCATTTCTTTTCCTTCTCCAAGGCTTCGATCATTTTCTGAAACAGGGCTTCGTGGGCCTTGGCGCTATTTTCGAATGTGAACTGACGGGCGCTATCGATACAAGCTTGTTTGGTTTCGGGGCGGATGGGGCGCTTTAGAACCATCGCGACTTCCTCGATGTTGTCGAAATCGACGATGCCGCCGTTGACGCCAGGCTCGATCAAGCGAATCGAGGCGTTGACGTTCGCGGAAGAAAACACGGGAAGGCCTTGCGATAACGCTTCGGTGA
>JBGUWA010000199.1:0-4216 GCA_045220635.1 Candidatus Alloenteromonas sp.
GAATCGTATCAGGCCGTGCTTAGCAACGCGGTCAGCTCCTTGCTCAGCCGATATGGCGGCAAATACGATTCCCTTCCCGTCGTCATCACCGGCGGGGCTTCGCGCCTCTATGGCATCCGCCCATTCCTCGAACAGGCGTTGCCTGGCCGCGAGCTCTTCTTCCCGCTCCCCCGTTCCATCGGGGCGCGCGACGCGGGATTCTCGGCGCTGCTTGGTTTGCTCATCAATAGCGGCAAGTACGTCGGTTCGTTAGAAGACAATTACCATGGCGTGGGTTCCGTCTCCCGCGTCAGCAAGGAAAAGAAGACGGCGCGTCCCAGTCGCGGCAATAACCCCGACACCGACGCCTTATAAGGAGGACAGTCATGACATCCACCATGGACCTAGATAACTTCGAGCCCGTCGCCAAGATCGTCGTCATCGGCGTCGGCGGGGCAGGCTCCAACGCCGTCAACCGCATGATCGACGAGCATATCGACTCGGTCGACTTTTATGTCCTCAACACCGACAAACAGGCTTTGGCCACCTCCAAAGCGCCCAACCGCGTCGTCATCGGCGAGGAAATCACCAAAGGCTTAGGCGCGGGTGGCGACCCCGACATCGGCAAAAAGGCCGCCCTCTCCTCCAAAGACAAAATCCGCGAAATCGTCGCGGGGGCCAACATGGTCTTCATTGCCGCCGGCATGGGCGGTGGCACGGGCACGGGCGCCGCGCCCATCGTGGCGCAGATTGCCAAGGAATGCAAAGCCTTGACCATCGGCATCGTCACGCGCCCCTTCACCTTCGAAGGCAAGAAGCGCATCGCCAACTCCGTCGCCGGCTTAAGCGAGCTTAAGGAAGCGGTGGACTCCATCATCATCGTCAGTAACGACAAACTCCTCATGGCCTCGGGCAACAAACCCATTTCGCAGGCCTTCGAGGAATCCGATCGCGTCTTGGCGCAGTCGGTCAAAACCGTCACCGACCTCATCTTGCTCCCCGCCGTCATCAACTTGGACTTCGCCGACGTCGAAACGACGCTTCGCGGCTCGGGCATCGCCTTAATTGGCTTCGGCCTAGGCACTGGCCCGAAAAAAGCGGCGGAAGCGGCGGAATCCGCCATCTCGAGCCCTTTGCTTGAAGCTTCGATCTCTGGCGCAAGGCGCGCCATCTGCGCGGTCACCTGCGGCCTAAATGTCTCGTTATACGAAGCCGAGGAGTGCGTTAACCGCATCATCGAGCAAGCCGGCAACGCGATTGACATCAAGTTCGGCGTCTCCATCAACGAGAACCTTGACGACATGATCCTCGTGTCCGTCATCGCCTCCGACTTCACCGAAGAGTTCGACTTCACCTCGACGCCGACCTATTCGCCGCTTCGTCCTTCTCCCTTGCATCCGAGCGAACCGAAACCCGAAGAGATCGAGGAAGAGCAAGAACCCGAAGAGGAATCCACGGCGACTTCGATTTTGCCTGGCTTCTTGAAAAACAGGAAATAAGACCTTATCGGATTAAAAATGCGGAAGCCATCGCGCTTCCGCTTTTCGTTTATGTCGTATCCGCGTTGCGAAACACGTAGCAAAATGTTACGATTTCGTCACAAGAACTTCCAACCTAAATTTATTGATGCAGAATAATGGTGGAGTTACTTTGGCGGAGGGGTTAACCCCCGCCTTTTCGCTTTAACCGCGTTTAGGGGCTTTTATCTATTAGAAGTGAAAGGGTAATCCGGCAAAATTTGTCACAAGGGCTTGCCTGCCCGGATTTAATAATTATAATGAAGGAGAAGGATAGTGTGGAGCCTCACGGCCCCACTTTTTCTTTTATGCCTTCAAGATCACCACAATCAAGAGTACAAGGATTAGGACGAGGATAACCCCTTCCATAAAAGATTCCTCTCTCGTGCAGGCAAGTCTTGTGTCGCCTTCGGTCATCTTTGATTTCCTCCGGCAGGGAATATTCTCGCATTTCATAGAATGAAATAGAAGGCCGCCGACCCGAAAATTTATTAGTAGTTTTCGCCTTTTCAAAGATGGCTGTTAATGGCCATATGTCAACAAAAAATATACATTGTCTAAACGCGTTTTCGAAAACTCGTTTCGGAAAACGGTTTCGCGATGAACCCATGGAACGACAAAAAACGCTTCTTTGCCTCCGGTTCAACCAAAAACCATCGACTTTCTCCAAAGAGAAAGGTAAGATATGTCCGGCGTTGATGAAGACGCGCCGAAGGAAAGTTGACAGAGAGCCTTGCTGAAGCTGAGAAAAGGCGAAATCCCTTCGGACATCACTTCTGAGCCTATCCTTCGATATGTAGGGGGATCCTAAGCCTGGGTTAAGGGAATTCAAAGTGCCCCGATGCTTATTGGGGAAACAAGGTGGTACCGCGCGCCAGCGTCCTTGTGGACTGGCGCTTTATTGTTTTTGGAGGGAATCCTCATGGAATTAAAAGAAACACTGCACATGCCTTCAAGCGAATTTCCGATGAAGGCGGGTTTGGCCCAAAAAGAGCCTGTTTTGGTCGAGAAATGGAAGACCGAAGGCCTTTATACGCAAATGAACGAGAACCGCATCGACGCGCCGACGTTTGCCTTACATGATGGTCCGCCATACGCGAATGGCTCCATGCACTGCGGCCACGCCTTGAACCGTTGCTTGAAGGATTTCGTCGTCCGTTACCAAAACATGGCGGGCAAGAAGACCCCGTTCGTCTTTGGTTGGGATACGCATGGCCTCCCCATCGAGACCAAAGTCTCCAAGTCGGGCGTCAACCGCAAAGCCACGCCGGTGGTGGAGTTCCGTTCCATCTGCGATCGTTACGCCAAAGAACAAGTTGGCATCCAAAAAGAGCAAATCCGTCGCTTAGGCTGCCTTGGCGATTACGACAATCCCTATTTGACCTTGCTTCCCGAATTCGAGGCCCGGCAAATCGAAGTCTTTGCCGCGATGGCGGAAAAAGGCCTCATCTTCAAAGGATTCAAACCCGTCTATTGGTCTTGGAGCAGCGAGTCCGCTTTAGCGGAAGCCGAAGTCGAATACCATGACGTCACCGCGAAGACCCTCTATGTGCCGATCCGCGTCAAAGACGGCAAAGGAATCCTCGATAATGATACCTGCTTCGTCATCTGGACGACCACGCCCTGGACGCTTCCCAGCAACCAAGGCGTCACCGTCAACCCGCGTTTCGAATATGGCCTCTACCTAACCGAGAAGGGCAAGTTGCTCTTCTTGTCGAGCTTGGCGGAACAGCTACAAGCCGAGTTTGGCCTGCAGCAATGTGATTTGCTTAAGACCTTCCATGGCCAAGACCTCGAAGGCATCGTGTGCGAACAACCCATCTACCCCGACAAGGATAGCCTCGTCATGTGCGCGGGTTTCGTCAGCGAAGAAGCCGGCACGGGTTGCGTCCATACCGACTCCGACCACGGCTTAGACGACTTCAACGTCTGCGCCAAATACGGCATCAAACCGCAAGGCCTCGTCGACGAAAAAGGCGTTTACCATACCTTCGAAGGCGATGCTTTGGATGGTCTTTTCTATGAAGAGGTCAACGACAAAGTGGTGGAACGCCTTACCGAAGAAGGACGTGTCCTCAAACGTAACGACATCGTCCATAGCTATCCCCATGACTGGCGTACCAAGAAACCCGTCATCTATCGCGCCACGCCGCAATGGTTCTGCTCCATCTCGCCGATCCGTGAACAGCTTCTCGAGGCCATCAAGAACGTCAAATGGGTTCCCGCTTGGGGCGAACAGAAGATGGTCAACATGATCAAAGACCGCGCCGACTGGTGCATCTCCCGCCAACGCGTTTGGGGCGTCCCCCTCCCCATCATCTATAACGAAGACGGCTCGCCGATCTTGGAGCATGAAGTCTTCGCCCACATCGCTTCCTTGTTCCGCCAGTTCGGTTCCAACGTTTGGTTCGAACGTGAGGCCAAGGATTTGCTCCCCGAAGGCTATGAAAACCCCGCTTCGCCTAATGGCGAATTCACCAAAGAGACCGACATCATGGACGTTTGGTTCGATTCGGGTTCCTCGTGGAATGGCGTGATGCGCGAACGCGGCCTTCCTTATCCCTGCGATTTGTATCTTGAAGGCAACGACCAGTACCGCGGTTGGTTCAACGCCTCGTTGATCCTTTCCCTTGCGGTCACGGGGGTCCCCGCCTTCCAAACCGTCGTCACCCATGGCTTCGTCATGGACGAGAACTGGCAGAAGATGTCCAAATCCTCTG
>JBGUWA010000200.1:0-3014 GCA_045220635.1 Candidatus Alloenteromonas sp.
GACAGAAAAAGCAGCCGAAACATCTTGTGGGCGTCGCTTTGAAATACAGCGACGGCTTTTCAAAAAGAGCGATCGTTTTCCTTTGCATCATCTCTTTCCTGTGCGCGACCTGCAACGTCTTGCTGCCGATTTTAGAAAAACGCGTCTTGGAGCATCTGGACCTGACGACGGATATCGAGCTCTGGCAACTGCTTGGCATCTCCATCTTGGGATGCGTGTTCTTGATGCTTGAGAACTTCCTGAACATCGCCATCTTGATGCGGTTCCGTAGAGAACTAGAAAGCGCGATGGAATTCTCGTTGGCCTACAAAGAACAACCCATGCTTCAGGAAAAGGGCGTCGGCGTCTACTCTTCCGCGATTCTTGGTGACTCGGAACAAATCGGGCGCGTTTTAGCGGCGGGATGGTTCTCCATTATCTTCAATCTCGTCGGCGCGATCGTGGCCATCGTCATTTCGGCGACGTGGAAACATTACTTCCTTTTCATCGCCATGGTGTCCTATGCATTGATTTTGATCATCATCGGCGTCTGTTCCACCCTCACGGCCCGTTATGCCCGCAAGGAACGCGAAATCAGCTATGTCCTCGGCGCGAAGGTCCGTGAAATGGTCGACACCAACCGCGCCATCATGACGTATGGCAGTTACTTGCAGTTCCAAGAGCGCTTTGCTCCCGAACTTAAGGAGCGCGAACACTGGGTGAACGCTTCCGAACGCGCGGCAGCCTTGTCCACCAGCATGATTCGCATGATTCAGATGGTCGCGGTGGCGGTGTTCTTCTTTTTCGCCACCTATGAACTTCGCGGCATCTCCGATCCAAGCGCCCGCGCGGCGACATATCCGACCCTTATCGCCTTGGTCAGCTATCTTGAAACCATTTTCGTTCCCGTCGGCGCGCTGAACACGACGGCGATGAACGCGTCGCGCTTCTATGCGTTTTATTCCTCCTATCAGGATGTCGTCGCGGAGAAAGATGGTTTTGGCGAACTCCCCGAAAACCTTTCGATGCGCATTCATGCGCTCAACGTGATCGACAATGGTCTTGTCTATCTCTCCAACTTCGGCTTTGACGTGGACCAGGTCTATGGAATCGTCGGCATGGATGGCGAATACAAAACCAAGCTCGTTTCGTTCCTTCGTGGCGAGTCTTATCCGCCCGATGGCCACATCGAACTTGGCGGAGCGCGCATCTATGAAATCGAGAAGAACCTCCGTTTGAGCTTGCTCACGTTCAATTCCGCCTCCAACGAAATCTATGGCGAGGGATTGGAATTCAACTTAACCTTGGGCAAAACGTTGCTTAACGACGCGGAGTTTGAACGGACGCGGGAAGAGTACTTCGCTTCGTTACGTACCTTCTTCGATAACGTGGATCACCATACCGCCCTTCGTCACAAGAACAGGCCCTTAACCCATAGCGTATTCCGTGATTTCTTCGCCTTGGATATGCGTCAAAATCGCTCGATTACCGTGCAAAACGACCTTCTTTTGAAGTTTGAGCAGGTGAAGGAACGCGAGAACTTCATCCAGACGATCGGTGCCTCAATCTTCGCTTCCAAATACGCCCGTCGTTCCCGTTATGACAAGATCGTTCGCGACTTAGGGTTAGAAAGTTATGAGCTTCGCGACTTCGGCGTCGGCGGCAGAAAGTTGCTCGCCCAAGACCGCGCCTTGTTGATCCTTGGCCGCTTCTTGTTGATGGAGACCGAAAACCCCTTCGTCCTCATCGACATCATGGGGAACTTGCCGCTTCATAGCCAAAAGGCCGCGCTCAAACATTTGAAGGAAGCCCTCCATGACCGCAGGGGAATCATCTTCGAATCCAATTTGGATGCATTGCACACCTTAAGCGATTCGATTGTCTATTTCGAAGAAGGTTACATTCGCGCGATTGGTCCGCATTCGCAGCTCATGCGCAAATGCAAACCCTACCACGAGCTCTATACGAAAAACGTCGCCTCGGGAAAGAAGTCCTAAGCGACGTTTTCTCTTACCTTATATTAATCTAAGGAATCGATGATGCCTTTCAAGGTCTTGGCCGAAGCGAGGAGCTTGGCTTTTTCCTCATAGTTGAGGGTGAGTTCCAAGACTTGTTCCACGCCTTCCGCGCCGACGATGGAAGGAATCGATAGGCAAAGGCCTTCTAGGCCATAGACGCCATGAAGCTCGACGGAGACGGGAAGCATGGTGTGCTCGTCTTTGACGATGACTTCGCAAATGCGGGCGATCGCGGTGGCGACGCCAAAGTAGGTGGCGCCTTTGCGGTCGATGATGTGATAAGCCGAATCGCGAACGTTTTCGTAGATCTTCTTCATGCCTTCTTGATGGTTTTGATGGCCACGGATGGCGCAGAAGTCATTGACGGGAATGCCCGCGATATTGGTGATGGACCAAACAGGGAGCTCGGAATCGCCATGCTCGCCGATGATGACGCCGTGGACATTACGGGCATCGACGCTCAAGTGACGGGAAATCTCATATTTGAAGCGGGCGGTATCCAAAACGGTGCCGGAACCAAAGACGCGGTTTTCCGGATATCCCGATTCCTTTAACGCGACGTGGGTGAGGACGTCGACGGGGTTGGCGACGATAAGCAAGATGCCTTCGAAGGGGGTCGCCTTGATTTGACCGATGATGGCGCGCATGATGGCGCTGTTTTTGCGGATGAGATCCAAGCGGGTCTCACCAGGTTTCTGGGCCGCGCCAGCGGTGATGACGATGACGTAGGCGTCGCCGCATTCTTCATAGGTTCCCGCGTGAATGTCCATGGGGTGGGAGTAGGGGAGACCGTGGGAGATATCCATGGCTTCGCCTTCGGCTTTGGCGGGGTTGGCGTCGATGAGGACGAGTTCCGAAAAGATGCCTTTCAGCATGAGGGCATAGGCCGCGGCAGCGCCAACGAATCCGGCGCCGACGATGACGGCCTTTCTGCGATTGATCATATGTGTTCGCTCCTTATTTAAGATTATTGTACGGACTTTGCGTGAGATAGGCCAATAGATACGCATCATCGTG
>JBGUWA010000201.1:0-5409 GCA_045220635.1 Candidatus Alloenteromonas sp.
CGCCGAAAAGCGACCTTTCGTCCAACCTGTTCTGAAAAAGCGCGATGGCGTGCGGTTTGGCTATCCATCATTTGCTGGTGTATCTAGTTTTCTATTGAATAGGGTTGGACTATCCTCCCCATCAAAAGGTAAAATATTGAACGTTCCTGAAAGGAGAACCGCACATGAAAAAGAATGCTAAATTGATTCTTGCCCCGGCCGCCTTGCTTTGCTTAAGCGCTTTGGCGGGTTGCGGCGAGCAAGCTCCGACCCTTGGCACGCTTAACAAAGACGCCCAGTTCGTCGCCAGTTGGGAAAAAGACGCCCATATGCCTTTGGCCACCTACGAGCTATCCAACCGCAAAGGCCTGCCTTATTTTGAGGTAGGGGAGTTTGGCTCCGTCATGGCAAACCTTACCAAAAACCTCTTTAACCTAACGCGCGGCGAAGATGGCACATACACGTTCAAAAACGCCAAAAGCAACGACTTCATCTTCAAGGTCAATCCTCAGAAAGACACCCTCGAGATGGGTTCCAACCTCACCGCTTGGCTTGGCATCTACCCCGAAAACAACGGCGTAGTCGGCGATTTCGGCGCTCCCAAAGACGAACCGGAATTCCTCGTCCATACCTCGGAGAAGAGCCGCGTCATCGGCACCCCGAAAGCCGAATCCTACAACATGAAGGACTATGGCATGGACTTCGTCGAGCAAGAAGGCAAGCTTTATATGCCCGCTCAGCTCATCGCCAACCTCATGACCCGTGGCATGGGTCAGGACTTTGTCCTCAATGGCCGCGACATGTACATTTCCAGCAGTTTGTCCGGCAACATCGGCAACAGCACCAGCTTCTATAGCGGCAATGGCGAATTCGCCCTCCGCGATTCCACCGGCGACGTCTTCTTCAAGAAGACCGATGTCCGCACCGACCGCCTCGATTCCCGCGTCGAATCGTATCGCTTCTCCGGCGCGAGCAAATCCCTCGAAGACGGCGGCGACGGCACGTGCTATCTCGTTTTGTTCAATGACGGCACGGGTCAACGCACCTTCTCCGCGATCAATACCCCCGCGAATGAAAAAGAAGACTATCACCCCGATCCGATGGGCTATTCCTATGAATATAAGTGGGTGGCCGATGGTTCCGATGGCATCATCGTTACCCGCACCATCGTGCGCAAAGACAACATCGGCGAAGAAACCAAAGCCGTCGACGCCGTCTATCGCATCAACTTAAGCGGCGGTTGGTATAACGCCAAGACCCGCCCGCAGAGCATCATCGACTTCACCTACGATCTCCTGCGCTTCCAAATCGACACCGAATACGGCATCAAGGACATCAAGAAAATCGCCTCGGGCGAGAAACTCATCGAATCCCTTGGCATCAAGGCTGCCCTGAAATCCGCCGATTCCGCCACCTATGATGAGGCTTTGGCCACTTTGCTGATGCAAGGTTGCGACGATGGCCACACCATGTATACCTCCGGCTCGATCTTCTCCGGCCCCGCGGGGATTACCGAAGCGCTTGCCCTAGGCAAGAAGCATCTTGGTCCTCGTTATAAAGAGTTGTTGGCGAATAACGAAAAGTTCGGCCTCCTTCGCGACACCTATTTCCGTTCCTTGGGCACCCCCGAGGAAACCGCGAAGTACTTCTCCATCGGCAAAATCCTCCAAAAAGGCCTCTTCACCCACGAATCGACCGCGATCATCCGCTTCGACGCGTTCAACTACGTCCGTGGCAACAACATCCAGCGCATGGCCGACATCGGCGCGCACCCGGAATGGGCGATCGAACCCTATAGCGTCGCCGACACCGACAACCCGCTTTGCTTCACCGTGGCCTTCGACAAGATCGCCAAAGACAGCAAGATCAAAGACGTCGTCATCGACCTCTCCAACAACGGCGGCGGCGCCATCATGTGCTTGCCTTTCCTCTCCGCCTACTTCACCGATGACCCGTATTACGGGGTCACCGACACCGCCAAAGGCTGCGTCTTCGACTATCACTACAAAGTCGACCTCAATAACGACGGCAAATATGGCGATGCGGGCGATACCTACAAAGGCAAATACAACTTCTACATCCTCACCAGTCCGTTCTCCTTCTCTTGCGGCAATTCCTTGCCTGGCTTAGCCAAATCCGCCGGCGCCAAGATCATCGGTCAGCGCAGCGGTGGTGGCACCTCCTCGGTCGCCGTCTACTCCGATGGCAGCGGCTCGCTCTATAACTTCTCGTCCAATAACCAAATGTCCGCGAAGTTCGGCGATTCCTACACCCATCTTGACGATGGCATCGCCGTCGACAAGGAATGGACGCCGAGCTCCGACTGGTACGATCCCGCCAAAGTCCACGCCTTCATCCAATCCATGAAGTAATCGCTTCGAAGGTCTGTGCCCCCAAAGGCATAGGCCTTTTTCTTCGCTTTGGGCGGCGCGCCGATGAAAAGCGTTGCGTTCGCCCGCGAAAAAGAGTATCGTTCCTCTCGTCTAGAGGGAGGAGGTGAATTCCCATGGCAGTCAAAGTCGTCGTCCGTGAAGGCGAAACCTGTGATGACGCGCTTCGTCGTTTCAAACGTGGCGTGAACAAATCCGGCATTCTCCTCGAAACCCGTAAACGCGAGGCCTATCTCAAACCTGGCCTGCGCCGCAAAATGAAATCCAAACTTGCCCGTCGCAAGAAATGGTAAGAAATTAGGGTCCTGCGGGGCCCTTTAATTGTACAAAAAACGCCAAAAATCAAGGTGGTGATAAAAACTCGAATGCCGATGGCGTCGAGCTTTTTCATTTTTTCGAAAAGTTTTTTTCTCACATTTCGCCTTTTTTCCCGAATAGGTATGTGTGAAAGTCCTCGTCTACCAAGCACAAGAAAAAGGCTGCGGATTCGCGACCGTCAAAATGGCCTTGATCCACATGTCCAAAGACCGCAGCTATGCCTACTTTTCCGAGCCGTCGGTTGAGGTGGCGCCGGATCTGGCCCAGCTCATATCTTACGCGGAAGAGGCGGGGCTTCGCCTCCGTGGGTATCATGCGGAACCGTCGACTCTGCATGAGAACGCGGAGTTTCCTTTGTTGTTACTCCTGCAAGAGCAAGGCAAGCTCCACATGGCCTTCCTTGCAGCGCGTAAAAGGGGCGGGTTTCTGCTGCTGGATCCCCAACGGGGAAAGCGGATCCTGAGCCAGCAGGAACTCGCTTCCCTTTGGACCGGGGATTTCCTCCGGATCGAAGGCTATGAGAAGAAAGGCGGGGCGCGCATTTGGGCCATACCTCGACCTTCGCCGTTCATTAGGTGCGCGGGATTTTTCTCCGCCTTTCTTCCCATGGCGGCCTTAGGAGCGGGATTGGTCCTCTTTTCGAACCGTTTTCCGACATACCTTCCGCTTCTATGCATCGCCATCGCCATCGCCCTATCCTTGCTCCAGAAATGGTCCTTGGTGCGGGCGATGGCGCGCTTCGACAAAAAGTATATGGATGGCATCGACGCCAAAGACCTCAAGCGCAGGAGGGAGTTGTACGTCCGATACCACGCATATAAAAGGGCCGCGTTCGTGAACAAGGCAGAAGTACTTGGTCGCTTTGCCTCCACCTTCGCGGTCCTCATCTTCTTTTGCTTCCATGACCTTTATTTGGCTTTGGCCACGGCCATTGGGGTAGGGGTTCTCGCCTTAGCCGAATTCTTGCTTAAGGATCGACGCACCTACCTTTCCGGCGCGGCGGAAAGCGCCGAAGGGGCCTATCTTTTTGCCTTGGCTAATAAGCCAAGAAGGCAAGAGCTAAGGCAACAAGTTCAAGCGACCGGGAAAGCTTACGCACGTCTATTGATGATCTGCCAAACGGGCGTTTATATCCTTTCCATCGCCTTGGCCGTCATTTTCTCCTTCTTTGGGGCAGGGCCATCCACCTTGCGGGTTCTGTTTTATCTCTTCTCGATCTCGTATGTGCTTTTTGAGGCGGAGCGGCTATTCCAAAGCGGTTCGTTATTGGAACAAAAAGACAAGGAAGAACCTTACTTCCTGTTGAACATCGCTAAGCCCGAGGAAAAAGAGCTGGAGTAGGGCAAACGCCTAGCCAAAGAAAAGGGAGAGGGTTGGGCAGCACTTGCCACTTCCTCTCCGACGAATGCTTTTATGCGTTTGCTTACGCCACTCGCGAGGACTTATTCTCCTCTAACATAATTGCAGGGGATTTGCCAGAGGAAGTCAAATAAGCCCAAGGTCTTCCCGAAAGACAAAAACAGCATCGATAAACTGAAAAACGACCCTAACGCAAAGGTCGTTTTCACTATGGGAATGAAGAAGGTTGGACGGAGAGCGTTAACTTGTCTCGCATTCTTCAACAGGAGGAGTTGATTCACCACGCTCGTGACTCCTGGGCGAGAGGTGGTTCCCAAGGGAACTCCAATGCCGCCTCCCTTGAAACCAGTTTACCTTCCAGCGATCGGAAAGTCAAAAATGACGGGAGAAAATGAAAGCCGTATTTCGACGAGAAACAGGCGATTCGCGTTGTTTCCGAGGGATGATTTCCAATTCATGCGCCCGTGTGCTAAGATAACCGCCGATGGAACTTAGTTTCGAGAATCGCCTAGACGCCTGCTATGACGCCTTAGAAGAAACCTACGCCGAACTGATGCGTTTGACTTTCGACTACCTCAAGATCCAAAACAACTACGAAGTGGACGTTTCCCTCGTCGACGAGGAGACGATCCATCAAATCAACCGCGATTACCGCAACGTCGACCGCGTCACCGACGTCATCTCCTTCGCTTTCGAAGACGATGACTCCGACTTGGGGAGAATCCTAGGGGAAGACGTGCCGCGAATGCTCGGCGAGATCTTCATTTGCATCCCGCGCGCCCTCGAGCAAGCCAAGGAAATCGGCAACACCGCCGAACGGGAACTAAGCTTCCTCTTCGTCCATGGCTTGTTGCATTTGCTCGGCTATGACCACATGAAAAAGGAGGACGAGGACGTCATGTTCCCCCTCCAGGAAACCATACTCTCGCTTTATAAGGAGGCCCATCCATGATCAGCCCACAAGAACTCGTCGATCTCGCCATCGAAGCCCGTCAACGTTCCTATTCGCCTTATTCCAAGTTCGCGGTAGGGGCGGCGTTGCTTTGCAACGATGGTTCCGTTTACATCGGCGCCAACGTCGAAAACGCCTCCTATCCGCTGTGCATGTGCGCCGAACGCACCGCCCTTTATGGCGCTTTGATGGATGGCAAGCAAACCGACGACATGGCCGCGCTTGCGGTGGTTGCCGACACCGAAGGACCTTGCTCTCCCTGCGGAGCCTGCCGCCAAGTCTTATCGGAGCTTTTCCCAAAAGAGGCGCCCATCTACCTCGCCAACCTTAACGGCGACATCGCCGAAACCCACATCGAGGAGCTTTTGCCCTTCGCCTTTGACGGAGGCGACCTATGAAAGCCGGCTTCGT
>JBGUWA010000202.1:0-2510 GCA_045220635.1 Candidatus Alloenteromonas sp.
TTTTCACCTATGCTTATGCCCCATTTATCGATGAGCATTGCCAAGGTTATTTGATTACCTTGATTCCGGAATACCTTGCTTTGACCCGTTGGGAAACAACGGTTTTCATCGCAGGCGAAATCGTTCCCGCATATTTGATTGCCCCAATCCTGACTTATTTCGTTCCGACGCTAGGATTCCGCAGGGGTAGGGCGACGTTTGGCAAGAAGATGTATCAAATCGGTCTTGTCGATAGCCGTTTGCTCGTGCCAACGTTCCGCAGGAGCCTGGCTCGGTTTGCCATTCTTTATTTTGCGGAGTATTTACTCGCGCCGTTTACCTTTGCGATTCCCTTCTTGGTTTCGGCCTCGGTCATGGCATTTTCCAAAGCCCATCAGGGGTTACCCGATTATTTCCTTGGCCTATACGAAGTCGACGTGAGCCAAAACAAAATCTACTTTAGCCGTGAGGAAATCCTGCTTTCAGGCGCGGCCGAAAGCAAGAAGCCCGTGGATTTCAAACCAACGTACGAAGATTAAGCAAGGCTCGCCGAGAAGCCTGGCATCGTGGAAAGGAAGTCGCTTGCGACGACTTTTCCTTCAAGATCATCGTGGATGTAATTAAACGCGATGTCGAAAGGGTAATCCTCAAAATCGGCAATAATTTGTGCTTCTCCGCCATAATTCAACGAGGGGAAGTAGTCGTAGGATTTAATGTTGTTTTGATGGTACAAGACATAGCTTATGCAAGCGATGGTGTAATACTCATCTTCGTGGAATACCGTGTCTTCACCCCCATAAAAACAATTGGACTTTGAGCGGGAGACAATTTCGGATCCAAGCACAGTGGCGATGACGATGGTATTGTTAAATGGAGCCGCCTTGTAAATGTCGCGATAGGTGACTTCGCCCGTCAAAGGCGCGCGAAGCCCATTTTGAATCGCTCCACGAAGATTGGGATAAAACTTGGAGTATTTCTCATAAATGGCTTTGCTGACCAAATTGGATACGCCTTCTTTGGCGGCAAGGGTTCCTTCGATGGTTCCTGCCACGGCGGAAGCTTTCTCCACAAAAGCGGGGTCGAGGATATAAGAATCGCGGATGGCGGCGATTTCAGCATCTTCGTTCCAGTTTTTATTGGCCATGATCATGCCATAATCGGTGCAGACGGCCGCGCCATCGCTAATGGTGATTTGGAAATGGGAGATGGCTTCGCCGTTGCAATAGCTCTGCACGAAGGGGACGCTGTCGTAAAGTTTGTTGTTCTTCGAATGCTTATGGCCACAGAAAACGCCGTCGAAATAAGCTTTCTTCGCGTAGTCTTGGCAGGAAGTCATATCGTCGTGGATGACATAGACGACAAGACTGCAGTTTTCTTCTTCGCGCAAGCGCGTCGCTTCCTCTTGGGCGAGGAGATAGGGGGATTCAAAAGTGATGTCTTGGACATAAGAGGAGGTAATGGAACTGGTCTGACCATAGCCAATCATGCCGACGATGCCGATTTTGTTGCCACCGCGTTCGATGATGGTGGAAGGGGAAAACGCGTCTTTCCATATTTCACCGGTTGGGCCATCGTCATACTCGATGATGTTGCCACCAAGAACGGGGAAGTCCATCAGGCTGATATTGTTTAGCAGACGGTCCGGTCCATAGTCAAACTCATGATTGCCGACGGTCATGGCGTCAAAGCCAACGTTGTTCATCGCTTCGATGACGAGACGACCATAATTATCATTGGACTCCAAAGAACCCTGGAACATATCACCTGCGGAAAGAATGATCGTATGCTCGGGGTCTTTGGCTTTGTATTCCTTAAGCTTGCCAAAATACTTGGCGATGCCGGATTCATAATAGCTTCCGTTCATTTGCTCTACGACCGAACCATGGAAGTCGTTGATGCAATAGAAGTCATATACGCCATCCGTAGGTTCGCTGCTCTCGCTAGAGCTCGATGAGCTTTCGCTTATGGAAGATACTTCGGAAGAGGAAGCCTCAGAAGAGCTAATTTCCGAAACGGAGGAGAAAGACGAAGAGGCGGCAGGGGATTGACAACCGCAAAGAAAGGGAAGGAGGATCGCCGTCAAAAATAGTTTGTTTCTCATGCATCATATTTTACGTGCCGCGCGTAAAGAGAGAAAGCCAAATGCGTTTTCTCAAAAACGAAAGAATCCTCATTCTTAAAAATATGAGGGTTTTGCAAGGCTTTTCATGGACTGGAAAGTTTCAAAGAAGAATGAGGAAATTCTAAGGAATTTTTTGCTTGAATGAATGCCCCTTTCGTAATAGGATAATCAAGCGCTCAGCGCATGTGGACCGTTAGCTCAGTTGGTAGAGCAGCTGACTCTTAATCAGCGGGTCGCGGGTTCGAGTCCCTCACGGTCCACCAAAATCGATGATTCCCGCCTCATGGCGGTTTTTTCTTGCCCACTCCCTACCCGATAAATGATTTTCGACCTGGTTTTTTGACCTCACATTATTGAAAAAATGGTTGACTCTGAAATAGAAAGCGATATAAAGTTAGGAATTTAAGGA
>JBGUWA010000203.1:0-2609 GCA_045220635.1 Candidatus Alloenteromonas sp.
GCCTTCTTCGTCGGTGGCTTGGACGTATTCGGGTTCGCCATAGACGAAGTCGCTATCTTCCCAGGTGCAGCCGGGATCGCCAGAAGCATCGTGGTAGACGAACATCGCGTAGCTGCGCGGGTCATACCATTGACGGACGAGGTTATGGACCGTTTCGCCGGCGATGAAGGAGGTATAGCCAATCGTGGCCATGTTCGCGGCCGCGACCTGCGGGTCGGAGATGAAGTTGAGGAAGTCCTCAGCCACGGCTTTATGTTCGGCGTCGCTGGTCTTGGGGATAGACCAGGAGTCGAACCAGATGTTGCCGCCGGTGCGCGGGACAGAGTAATAGATGGTGTTCCCGGCTTCGTTTTCGCCGCGGTCCATCGAATACACCGCGTCGCCGCTCCAGGCGAGGTTCATGCCGACGAGGCCTTTGACCATGTCGTCTTTGCCCGAGTCGACTTCGAAACCGAAGACGTTTTCCTTCAAGGAAAGAAGGACTTCGCGGACTTCTTTGACGGAAGTCTCGTCGCAACGGTTGAAGATGGAGGAGAGCTTCGCGTTATATTCGCCCGAAGCGTCTTCGTATTTGCCTTCAAGCAGCGAGTACATGCCATCTTCCATGTCGAAGCAGCCAGAAGCTTCCATTGCCGAAAGGATTTCGTCGCGGTAGCGTTCCATGATGCCGACGGAATAAGTGTCGCGCATGGAGTCTTTGACCGACATTTCGTTGCGGTATTTGGGGTCCCAAAGGGAGTCCCAGGATTGCATATCGAACTTAACGGCATCTTCGTTGACGCCTTTATCGGCAGCGACTTTGGCGGGGTTGAACAAGATGCCTAAGGTGCCCCACATATAGCCGACGGAATAATCGGACATCTTTTCGTCGACGCCAGCCACGTTAGCGGTGATGTTTTCCATGACGCCGCGAAGATACGTGGAGCCATATTCGACGTAGTTGGGGACGTTTTCGAGGTTGATCTTCTGCAGCATGTCCATCGACATCATCTTTTGGATGGTGTAGTCGGAAGCGGCGATCAAATCGTAGCTGGTCTTGCCCGTTTGCAGGGAAGAAAGCATGGTCTCGTTGGTGTCGTAGCAGTCGTAGATGACGTGGACGGGTTTGCCTAGTTTCGCCGACTCATAGGCTTCAAAACCGGACAAGACGTCGTCATAAGTGACGGTGATTTCGGCGGGGTTGCCGTCTTCGTCCACGCCCATGTAGGTGAAATCGAATTCGTCTTCGCCGATGTAGTCTTCGCAGTTGAGGGCTTTGATGGTGATGCCTTCTTCGGCTTCGCCACAAGAGGCCAACGCCGGCATCGCCACGAGGCCGAGGGCGAAAAAGGCTAAGGTTTTGGAATGTTTGGCCATGGTTACGCCCTCCTTTCCTTATGGGTCTTCTTCGAACCCACGTTATGGTAGATGGTGACGAGGACCGCCACGACGAGCACCAAGCCGAAGATAATCGTGGTCAAGGCGCGCATTTCGGGGGGAATCGGTCCTTTTTTGATCTTGGCCTGGACCAAGGTGGACAAGGTTTCGATCGATTTGTCGCCCGAAAGCAGGCCAGCGCCACGGGTGAAGGCGGTGACGATGAAGTCGTCGAGCGATAAGGTGATGGCGAGCAAGAAGCCCGACGCCACGCCCGGCATGATTTCGGGGATGGTGGCTTTGAAGAGGGCTTGACGCTGCGTGCAGCCAAGGTCCAGCGCCGCTTCGTAAAGGGCGGGGTCCATCTGCTGCAGTTTGGGTTTGACGGAGAGGTAGACGAAGGGGACTTGAAGGACCATGTGGCCGAACATCAAGGTCCAGAAGCCGAACACGTTCGCCCCGCCGAGGATATAGCTTTGGAAGAAGACGAACATGACCGTCAAGGACAAGGCGATGACGATTTCGGCGTTGACGACCGGGATTTGGTTGACGGTCTCGAGCACTTCGCGGGAACGCCTCTTGGAATAGTAGGCGCCGATCGCGCCACAGGTGGCCAAGATCGTGGAAAGCACCGAGGAGATGATGGCGATGAGGAGGGTGTTGCCTAAAGCCGTCATGATCTCCTTGCTATGAAAGAGGTCGGAATATAGCTGCCAGGTGAAGACGTAAGGCACGCTGGAATCGAAGACGATGTTGGCGGAGGAGTTGAACGAATAGGCGATCAAGACGAGGATGGGGATGTACATGACGATGAGGACAATCCAAATCGCGCACTGGCCCAAAATCTTGTGAAGGAGCGATTTTCTCCGCAATTTCCGCTCGTTTTTGGAAAGAACCGAGGTAGCCATTACCATAACCTCCCGCGTTGTTCTTCGCCTTCCTTATGGAAGCGATTGGTGATGAACATCGTGATGAAGATGAGGGCGAGCATGATGAAGGCCATGAACGAACCGTCATTCCATAACGAGTTGTTGAAGGAGTTGGCGATGGAGTTGCCAAACAAAGTGAGTTTGCCTTCGGAGAGGGTATCCGAGATGACATAGCTCGACATCGTCGGCATGAAGACCATCTCGGCGGCGGAGACGATGCCGGGAACGGACTGAGGCAAAATCGAATGGGTGAAGGTCTGAAGTGGGTTGCACCCCAAATCGCGAGCCGCTTCGATTTGGCTGCGATCGAGTTTGATCATCGTG
>JBGUWA010000204.1:0-2186 GCA_045220635.1 Candidatus Alloenteromonas sp.
GCGAAGGAGGACATGGCCATCGTCGTCATCGATGAACTCGATAAGCTCGTCAAAAAGGACGATAAATTGGCGCGCATCTTCCAATCCCAACTCGATGGTTTCAAAGAACGGATCAACATCCTCACTTTGGCGTCGGCGAACGAGCGTTATGCCATTCCCGAGCCATTGCTGCGCGAAGGGCGCTTCGACCGACAATTCGATGTGGAGCTCGATGGCGAGAAGGAGACGGAGGAAGCGGTGCGAGGCTTCCTCAAAGAGGCGGAACTAGGCATTCGCGAAGAAGATATCCCCGAACTCGTGGACGAATTCATGGGCGATTCGCCGATCCATATCCGCTGCGCGATCAACGGAGCCGCGTTAAGGCGCGGGGATGCCTGCACCGCGAACGACATCATCGATTCCTCCTATTTCCTCCATACGGGAACGATGCCCAAAAAAGAAGAACTGGAAGTAAGCAAACGCGTCGCGATCCACGAAGCGGGCCATGCCGCGTATTTGTATTTCTACGCCAAGTCGATGGACTATGGCCGAATCTATTTCACCAAAGAAGGCGGTTTCACCACCGTCCAGCGCCGCAAAAAAGCCTCGTCGGTACAATCCGTGAACGAGCAGATACAATGCGACTTGGCCGGTTTGATCGCGGAGGAGATCCTTCTAGGCAAACACGATTATGGTTGCCATAGCGATTTGGATGACGCGCACATGCGGGCGTACCAACTCGTCAATATGCAAGCCATGAACGGGGTGGGGGAACATTGCCGGAAATCGGCCTATTACGAGCCTCCCGAGCAGCTATCCCAAATCAAGGTCCATCACTTTGAGACCGCATCGACGAAGTATGTGCTTCAACAGTACCGCAAAACCAAGCGCCTTATGCGCCGCATCAAGAAGAGCATCGTATTGCTTTCGGAATTCCTTTTGGAAAACAAGAAAGCCTCAAAGCAGGATATCGCCAGAGCGTTAAGCGCATCAAGGTGAAGTGCAGAAACGACGTTTTATCCGAAGAAGGAAGAGAAAACATATTGCTAGAACTAATCCGAGTAATCGGCAGCATTGAGGATATCGGTGTCAAAGCCGATTAGCGTCTATTACGCCTTTCCATGTCCAGAAATTGCCTCATTGGGATCCATACAATCCTAGTGAGGTGTTTTTATGCGATTACATAATCGGCTTGCCGTGGGCCTATTCGCGGCGTTGCTCACGTTATCTTCTTGTTCCTTTAGCCCAACGGCGCAGAAGGGGTATGAACGGATCAAGGAAGACATCAAGCTTTCCATGCGGATGCCTTCTTCCTATAAAGGCGAGAAGGTGGTCTGTTACTTCGACGTGAGGACCATTACGCATTCCTATCAATACAAGGTCACGTTCTCTGGCGAGAGCGTTCTTGGCGCGCGTCATAGCGCGACCGTCTACTATGGCTATTGCGATGGCACCGCCGAAGTCATTTCCTATGGCGCGGATTCCTCGAGGTTCGTTACCGCGAGCGGCCGCGGCGAAGAGAAAAGCGTGAATCCGTAATCGGCTACGTGAGTATTTTCGCCCAAAGGGCGTTTTTAGGCGCGCCCTCCATCTAGGCAAGACGGGGGAAAGCTTCGGAAAGAGGAAAAGGCAAGAAAGCTAAACAAAATAGGATAAGTCTAGTCAACTGGTTTTTTCTCTTTCCGCGCTTTCTCTTTTCTCCGCATGCCGAAAACGAGGCGTTTGGAAAAGCCTGTCCTTTTCTAGGGCGCTTGGTTTTTTGGGGGTGCATTGCGTATAATCTAAGTGGGCTGATCAAAAGATCATGGTCCACCGAGGTGCAGGGAAACATCCCTGCTTTTTTATCTTTGCGAAGGAGGAGTGGGATCCTTCATAAAAACATCGTTGATCTGATGTCGAAAAACGGGGGTTTAACGGGACTAAATTAGAAATTGTCCGAATTTGTCCCACTAACCGCGCGATTATCGGATAGATCAATCTTTCTCGGCGAGTCGAAAATAGGAGGCGGGAAAAGCCCTCTTAACAGGAACGGAAAAATAACAAATAAATGTACTTATCGATTAGAACACGCTAACGAAGAACGACGGAAATTCACGATGAGGCCGTCTAGGAAAGAAATTCGTGTATTTCTTTGTTCGCCTCGCGTTGTTTGCTATTATTTGTCCGAGGTTAAAACCATGGAAGCGAAAACGAAGAGACTTCAATAC
>JBGUWA010000205.1:0-3960 GCA_045220635.1 Candidatus Alloenteromonas sp.
TAAGAAGATCACTAAGGTAAACCCAGCGGCGGTACCGACGGCATTGGCCATGGCCATGCCGAAGTCCATCTTGTTGGCGATGAATTCGCTGACGACGCCCAAAACCGCGCAGTTGGTGGTAATTAAGGGTAAATAGATGCCAAGGCTTTGATATAGACCTGGGAAGAATTTCTTTAGGATCAGGCCCACCACCATGACCAAGCAGGCGATGACCAAAATCGCGGCGATCGTATCTAAGAATGGCACGCCCGCGGGAACAAGCAAGAAGTGATATAACGGCCAGCAAATCGCCGCAGCGAGGATGATGACGAAGCTCACGGCCGCGCCCATGCAAAGGCTCGACTTGACCTTATTGCCGACGCCGATGAAGCTGCAAATGCCATAGAAACGCGACAAGACGACGTTATTGACGAGGGCGTAGGTGATGATCGCGGTCACAAAGGCGGCAAGATAATTCATTTGTCTCCCTCCTTCGCTTTCTTCGCGGCAAGTCTGGCGTCGACTTTCTTCTTATTCTCTTTGTAGTTGGCCACGGCGACGAAAATGGCCAAAACGATGCCCAGGACAAGGAAGCCGCCCGCCGGCATGGAGAAGAAGCTCATCGACGCATCGAAGGCATCGTTTTTCAATAATGGGATGCGGAACTTCTCGCCGCCGTTGGCGTCGGCGATGAAGGTGAAGGTCGCGCCAAAGGTGAGTCTGCCCGTGCCGAGCACTTCGCGGATCAAGCCGATCATCGAGATGGCCAAGGTATAGCCAATGCCGTTGCCAATGCCATCAAGAAGCGAATCCACGACGCCGTTTTTGCTGGCGAAGGCTTCCGCTCGGCCGAGGACGATGCAGTTGACCACGAGCAAGGAAACGAAGACTCCAAGCGTGCTATAGAGTTCGGGCAAGAAGGCTTCGGAGAACATCTTCACCAACGTGACGAAGGTGGCGATGACGACGATGTAGGCTGGGGTTTTGACTTCGTCGGGGATGATTTTGCGGATAGCGGAAATGATGACGTTGGAGCAGACCAAGACGATGGTGAACAAAATGCCCATGCCAAAAGCCGCCTCCAAAGTCTTCGTCACCGCTAAGGCAGGGCAAAGGCCGAGCAAGGAGACGAACAAAGGATTCTGTAGCCAGATCGGCGCCCTGAAGGATTCGCGATGGTTGTTCTTACTCATTGCTTGTCCTCCTGATAATGGGCTTTGGCTTCGTTGATCATGTCGCGGCAAAGTTTGGCGCCAAACGTCGCGCCGCAATTGACCTTATCGACCACGGATTCTTTGTCTTCGGCGCTCGATAAGGGATCTAAGTATTCTTCTTCTAGGGTTTGGCCAAACGACTGCGTGTTCTCAAGCACGACGACGCCATAGAGGGAATAGTCGAAGTCTAAGCCGACCAAAAGCGCTACATTGCCATAGGAATTGGTGCCGGCGACGCTATAGACGCGGCCAAGCTCCTCTTCCCCAAGTCGGACGGTCCAATATTTGCTTAGACGGTCGCTGCCAGGAATTTCGACGGGATCGGAATAAGCTGCCCCATCGTAAGCGAAGGCTTTCTTTAGCCCCGCTTCTTCCTTGGCGGATTTGTTGCGCGCGATCGTTTGCTTTGTGAGCATGTCGCCACCGGCAATCGCTAAGCCAAGAACCGCGCAGAGGCCACCCAAGAATCCACCGACGAAGAAGGCACGTTTCCAAGAGAGTTTCATGACACCACCCCCTGCAAACCTAAGCCTAGACCGATGGCAAGGCCAAACACGGCGACGATGCCACAGGTGAAGAGGATTTTCTTTTTGGTGAAGCGCTGCGACGAATAGGAATAATGGTCAAACGCCGGCGCCACGAGATTGCAAATCAAGATGGAGAAGGCCGCGCCTTCGGGAAGCGCGCCGAAAAGACGGATGACCGCGGTAAGCCCGGCGCCCAAAAGGCCATACATGATGCGGCCTGGGGAGTTGATGGGCATCGTCACGGGGTCGGTGAACATGTATACCGCGGCGAACAAGACGCCACCGGTAAGGATCTGGAAGAGCAGGAATTGCCCAAAGTTCACGCCCGGAACCTTCAAGACAACGATGAATCCGGCCAAAGCCATGAAGGCGATGTAGCCGCCCAAATAAGACGCCACGACGCGAATATCGGCCGCGCGGCGGATCAACAAGTAAATCAGACCGATCAAGATGGCGAACTTGAACCCTTCGCCTAAGGCGCCGGGGATGCGGCCAAGGAACATGTCCAAGGCCGAATAGTCGCCGATGCCAGAGAAACGGTCGATGAGGGAGCCATTTTGGGATAGACCCGAAAGCAAGGTGCCGCCAGACCAGGTCGTGGCCACGTAGCCGTTGGTTAGATAGGTGAACTTCGTGCCGAAGCAAACCTTGGCGAACACCATGCCTGCCGCGGCGGGATTGAAGATGTTTTGCCCCGTTCCGCCGAAGACGAGTTTGCCGATGACGATGCCAAAGATAGAGCCTAGGATTAGCGCGAGGTAAATCACGTAGGCAGGGTCGGAACCCGTGGGCATGATAAGCGCAAAGATGACGCCGGAAACTAAAGGCGCCAAGGCATGATAGACGCGATACGCCTTGCAACCATGGAGGAATTGCTCTTTGAGGCTATGCTTAGTGCCATCATAGGGAATGCGGTTCATGATGAGCACGAAAACGAATTCCGAAAGGGCCATGACCGAAGTGGAGATGAGCAAGTTCCGCAAAGCGGAAAGGCCATACACCACGATGGCGGTGATCGATACCGGCGCCAAGGCGATCAAGACGTCGGTCAGCATGCGCGCAAGGCTGTCCTTGCGGCGAATATGGGGGGCGGTTTCCTTGATGATGCTCATTTCATTGTCTTGACGAACATTTTCGCCCTCCGGATGTAATCGGTCACGCGGATGTGACTGGTACAGACATAACTGCATAGGCCGCATTCGATGCAGCGCATCGGATTGAGGGTCTTCATGCGGGGCTTATCGAAAGCCTTGACCGCGTCCATGATCTGCTTGGGCTCTAGACCCGTGGGGCAAGATAAAACGCAGGAGCCGCAACGGATGCACGGCGCTTCTTCTTCCTTGGTCGCGTCAAAGACGAGGACGCTGGTGACGGTCTTGGTGATGATGCAATCGTCGATCGGCAAAGACGCGCCCATCATCGGGCCGCCGAGGATGACGACTTTGTCTTTCTCGGGATGGCGGTAGCCGCCACACTGCTCCAACAAGGCGCTTAAAGGCGTGCCAAGGCGCACGACGAAGTTGCTTGGGTATTTGATGCCATCGCCCGTGACGGAGATGTAGCGCTGCACGACGGGGCGATTGTGCTTGACCGATTCGTAGATGCCCCAAGCGGTCGAGACGTTGAAGTTGGCGATGCCGAATTCGCTGGGAAGGTGGCCCGTGGGCACTTCGATGCCCAAAGCCGACTTGATCATGGCGATTTCCCAGCCTTGCGGATAGAAATTGCCCACAGGGCAAACCTCGATTCCCGAATCGGGGAACCGGCGGAGATACTCTTTATAGACGCGGATTAAGGTGCCGTGTTTCTTCTTGATGCAAATGAGGGCCTTCTTGCACTGGAAGGCGATTTGCAGGTATTGGATGCCCAAAATCACCTTCTCCATCTCTTCGTTCATGAGGCGGATGTCCGCGGTGATATAGGGTTCGCATTCGATCGCGTTGATCAAAATGCAGTTGATGGTCTTGTCGTTATTGAACTTCACGTGGGTCGGGAAGGAAGAGCCGCCTAAGCCGACCGAGGCGTTGTCCTCGAGGATTTTGGCGAAGTCGGCGCGGCTTAACGAGGCGATCTCTTCGTCGCTACGATCATGGATCGAAGGGTCCCACTCGTCCTTGAAGTCGTTTTCGACGACGAGGAAGCGCACCTTCTTGCCCGAGCGGTGGTAATGCTCTTCGTAGCCCACCACCGTGCCGGAGACGGAAGAATGGATGGGCTGCTTGAAAAAACCGCCGTCACGC